>JAFTAU010000033.1 GCA_017455435.1 Lachnospiraceae bacterium
CAAGTCAATCGGTGTCAAGGTCAGGTAGTATTGCCTTCGGAAATCTCCACCTTACCCTTGACACCGTAAAGCTTCAAGAAAGTGTAACCTATCATTGACGCCCGTACATTTTTTGCGACGGGAGAATAGCCTCATAAATTGACAAACATACCCGCGAATGGTAAAATCTGTTCCGATTGGATACAATAATCTGACAGGAAAGAGGCCTGACTGTTTTGAGCAAACTTCAAGTAGCGTGTATTGAAAAAGGGCTTTTTGCCACTTTGATCAAAAATCTCGATAAGATCGCCAGAGCGGTCGCCATCAGGAGCATTCGCCGTAAAACACCTGTTGACAACCAGAAAATATTATTTCTTAATTTCAGCGGAAATTATGAATGCAATCCCAAATACATCTGTCAGAGACTTATTGACGAGGGAGTAAAATTTAAGCCCGTCTGGGGAGTGAACGACGATACCAATATAGGTCCCGGTTCTTTCCCTGCTAAGATTAAAACCGTTCTCAGAGAGAGCTATGCTTTTTACAGAGAAATCAGCAGCGCAAAGATTATCGTGGACAACGGCATCAGCCTCGCCACGGTGCGTTATCCCAAAAAGAAAGGGCAGTATGTCATAGAAACATGGCACGGCTCTCTCGGCATCAAAAAATTCGGCAGGTCGTCAAACAAAGACAGGCTCTGGTTGGCTCGCGCCGAAAAACAGGGGAGAATTACCGATTTTATTATTTCCAACAGCGATATGGAAGATGATATCTACCGCGAGGACTTTTGGAAGACTACTCCCATCTGGAAATTCGGTCATCCCAGAAACGATGTTCTCTTCAGCGGTGAAGATACGGCGGCGGCGCTTAATGACCGCATCCGCGCCCGCTACGGGATTCCTGCAGATGCAAAGCTCTGCCTGTACGCCCCCACCTTCCGCGATGATGGAGACGTTTCGCCTTATGTGCTGGATTATGAGAGGTTGACAAAGGCCCTTGAGGAGCGCTTCGGCGGCAGCTTTGTTATTCTGACCAAATTCCACTGGCGCATGCGCAAGCTTATGAATTCATACAGGCTTCCGGATTCGGTTATCGATGTCAGCGACTATGAAGACATACAGGAGCTTGAACGCATTATTGAAGTGGGCATCACGGATTATTCCAGCTGGATTGTAGAATACATCCTGCGCCGGAAGCCGGGCTTTACCTTTGCCACTGATGTTCAGAATTACGCGGGTCACGAAAGAGAGCTGTTTTTCCCTCTTTCCGCCATGCCGTTCCCCACTTCCTCGGATATCGATGGTCTGATCCGGAGCATCAAAGAGTTTGACAACGAAAAGTATATCGCAGAATGCGATGCATTTTTGAAGGACAAAGGCAGCGTTGACGACGGTCACGCCTCGGAGCGCGTCGTCGGCGAAATAAAAAAACTGATGGCAGGAGAATGATTATGACAATTGCGCTACTTACTGCGGCCGGAGTCGGCTCGCGCATGGGACAGGACATCCCGAAACAGTTTATTCATGTTGACAACAAGCCTATCATCATCTACACGATGGAAGCTTTTCAGAATCATCCCGGCATAGACGCCATCGTATGCGTCACCCTGCCAAACTGGATTGACGTGGTTCGCGCCTACGCAATGCAGTTTAATATTACAAAGCTCAAATGGATTGTTCCCGGCGGTGCTACCGGTCAGGAATCCATCCACAACGGGCTGATGGCGCTCAAAGAAGACGAGACCGTGCCTGATGACGCCGTTGTTATGGTTCATGACGGAAACAGGTGTCTGGTATCCGGAGAAATCATTTCCCAGAGCATAGCCGTTTACAAAAAGCACGGCAGCGCGGTGGCGGCCATCCCCTGCGTTGAGGCTGTCTTTTTCAGCGAGGACGAGGGAATCTCCTCCACAAAATCCATTCCGAGAGAGCAGCTCTACCGCACGCAGACTCCGCATACCTACGACCTTTCAAAGCTTCTCTGGGCGCATGAGGAGGCGGCAAAGCGCGGCATAGCCAATACAGCGGCTTCCTGTACGCTCATGCAGGCTCTCGGAGAGACGGTTTATTTTTCAAAGGGTTCGGAGGAGAATCTAAAGATTACCACCACCGACGATTTAAAGCTGTTCCAGGTGCTCCGCAAGACCAAGATGGAGAGCTGGATAAAATAAAGTATTCTCAAAGCCGGCTTTTATCCGCCGGTTTTTGATTATTGACAGGTGAAAAATGAAATACTGCGAAGAATACAACAAAGACCTTATAAGGGTAATTGAAAACATTCCGGAGGCGGAGAGCCTTTTCGGAAAAAGCATACTGATTACCGGAGCTACCGGGCTTATAGGCTCAGGCGTGACGGATCTTCTGCACTGCCTGAACACCGTCAAAAACGCCGGAATCAGGATACTCATAGCCGCCAGAAACCGACGGCGCGTCGTGGAGCGTTTTTATGAAATGGAGGAAGGAAGGGATTATACGTTCGTTCAGTACGATGCCCTGCTTCCGGTCGAGACAAATGAGCACGCAGACTTTGTTATTCACGGCGCCTGCAACGCCAGCCCCGCGGCCTATGTCTCGGAGCCGGTGGAAATAATGGAATCAAACATCACCGGTATCGGCAATCTGCTGAAATACGCCGCTGCCGAAAAGTCGCAGAGAGTGCTGTATATCTCTTCGAGCGAGGTTTACGGACAAAAGACCGATGGAAAGCCGTATTCCGAAGAGGATTACGCCTTCCTGGACATTCTCAATCCGCGGGCACCCTATCCGAGTTCAAAACGCGCAGCGGAAACGCTCTGTGTGGCCTACGGGCTGGAATACGGGGTGGATTCCGTTATTGTCCGCCCGGGTCACATCTACGGACCGGCCGTGACCCCGTCCGACAGCAAAGCCACGGCGCAGTTTACCCGGAACGCTGTCGCAGGGGAGCCCATAGTAATGAAGAGCGCGGGCACGCAGCTTCGCTCCTATACGTATTTCCTGGACTGCGCGAGCGCGATACTCACGGTTCTGATAAAAGGAGAAAACGGTAAGGCCTATAATATTTCCAATCCCGACTCGGTGATTACCATCAGCCAGATAGCCTCATGTATAGCAAAGGCCGCAGGTATGCAAATAAAATATGAAGACCCGTCGGCGCTGGAGGCCGCGGGCTATAATCTGATGTCAAACTCATCGCTTGACGCGGGGCGCCTGATTGCTCTCGGCTGGAAACCGCAGTTTTCACCGGAAGAGGGCGCCGAAAAGTGTGTTAAATTTTATTCGTGATTACTAACGATTCGTCAGGCATATATTGGGGTTCACATCGTGAATCCCGATTTTTTTGTCGAGGAAATCCTGATACTGCGAACAAATCGCATCGACATCGTCCCCGAAAAACACCTGCTCGCCCTTGTGGAGCCAGAGAATCTTGTTGCATAGCTGCTGAACCTGCTCCAGCGAATGAGAAACGAATATGGTGGTTGCGCCGCCCTGAATAATCTCTCGCATCTTGCTCTCGCTCTTGACCTTGAACGCTCCGTCGCCGACAGAGAGAACCTCGTCCAGAATCAGAATCTCCGGATTGACCATACTCGCGATAGAAAAAGCCAGGCGGCTCTTCATACCGGAAGAGAGCTGCTTAAAAGGCCGCTCCTCAAAATCCCAGAGATCGGCAAAGTCAATGATGTCGTGGTACATATCATTCATAAACTGCCTGGTATAGCCCAGCAGCGCTCCGCGCAGGAAGGTGTTCTCGCGCACGTTGAGCTCCGGATCAAAGCCGCTGGCGAGCTCCAGCAGAGCGGCGATATTTCCCTCGCGGTGGATAGAACCTTCGGTGGGGATCATTATGCCGGAAACGGCCTTCAGAAGCGTGGATTTGCCCGCGCCGTTGGTGCCGATAATGCCCAGCATATCGCCTTTTTTCAGGGAAAAGCTGACGTGTCTGTCCGCCCAGAATTCTTTGACTTTATATTTTCCGGACAGCTTTTTGACCACGAAATCCTTTAGTCCGATGTCCTTGAAATCTCCGGTTATATATCTGATGGAAACATCTTTTACTTCTAATATGCTCATGCCGATACCTTATACGTAATACAGGAATTTGTGATTGAATTTTTTGTACATCAGGCAGCCGATTCCCAACGCGGCCAGAGAATAGAAAATCATAATTCCGGTATGAATCACCCCCGGAATCTCCGCGTGAATAACTATTCGTCTGAAGTACAGAATGAAAGTATAAACAGGGTTCAGATAAAAAATCTTAGGATTGGCGAAGCTGTCCACATTGTAGAATATCGCCGACATATACATAAGAAGCTGCAGCATAATACGCCACAGATACTGCATGTCGCGGAAAAATACGTACAGCGCGGAGAGTATCAGTCCCATGCCCAGGTTGAATAAGAGCAGGAAAACGATGGGAATAATCAGGAAGATGAACTTCCAGGTAAATGTAATCCCGTCAAAAATGCACATGATAAAGAATATTATGAGTGTAAGACCGAAATTAATAAGCGTCTGGACGTTTTTGGAAAGAAGGAAGAGGTATTTCGGTACGTTGACCTTTGTGAAGATATGAGCATTCGCCATGAGGGCCTGCATGCCCTGCGTGGTGGATTCGTTGAAGTATGAAAAGATAAGGTTTCCGCAGAAAAGATAGGTGGTATAATGCTCCATCGTCCTTCCGAAAAACTGGGTGAACACCAGGCGCATTATTATCAAAAGCAGAAGCGGCTGAAGCATGCTCCATCCCATCCCGAGGACGGAGCGCTTGTATTTTGTCTTAAAATCGCGAGAAACGAGTTCTTCAAAGGCAAATCTGTATTTCTGGATTTTTTCTTTCATCAAAAAAGCTCCGAAATATTTTTAACGTCAGTAAATTATATCAGACACCAAAAAAGCTCCGAAATATTTTTAAAGTCAGTAAATTATATCAGACACCGGCATATTATTCAAGAAGAACTAATCTGCCCAAAACACGCAAAGTGTTGAGGTACAATAGATAGGTAACAAAAAAAGAAGCAAAGATTCTAACGATTTGGTACAATGTTAATCACCACAAAAAACAAAAGGACCAAAAGGAGA
>JAFTAU010000034.1 GCA_017455435.1 Lachnospiraceae bacterium
AGTTGATACTTCTGACAGCCGAGCGCTTTCAGCTCCAGGCAGACCTGATCGTTCAGGTGGAATGGGTTGCCCATGATCGTAAAGGGGATATCGTATTTGTGGAACAGATCGAGCAACCGCCAGAAATCCGGGTGCAGGATCGGGTCGCCGCCGGTCAGATAAAAGTACGGCAGTCTGCCGTACACTTCGCAGAAGTCGAGACAGTTATAGAAAGTGTCCTGCATCTGCTCCCAACTCATCGAGTCAAGCTTACGGCAGGGATCGCCGGAGAAGATATAGCAGTGCTTGCACCGTTGGTCGCACTCATCCGTGATATGCCATTGAAAGGAAAAATACTGTTTCATTTAGTCACCTTATATGTTGATCGGAATGACCCGAAGTAATATCGAGGTTCCCGGTAAGAATCCTCCAACCGGGAACGGGTGGGAAGAAGCTTACTTCTTGTCGCCGGCTCCACAGGCAGAACCGCAAGCTGCTGGTTTTTCTTCCGGCTTGTCGGCAGCGCCGCAAGCAGCGGGAGTCTCAGCAGGCTTATCGGCCGCACCACAGGCGGCAGCGGGAGCCTTATTCTCCTCGTCCTTCTTACCCCATCCGAATAGATTGGAAAGTGCCATTTCGTTATCCTCCTTGAAACATGTCAGAGCGCCGTTTCGCCCTCTGCATTTTCCATTATACTGATGCTTTTCTTCCGCTCAAGTACGCACTTTTTTGTAAGTATATACGCACTTTTTTGTAACTACTTGAAAAACTGTTCATGTTGCACTATAATATTGGTGTAACATTCAAAAAGGAAGTAATGGAGGTCGCAATGAAAACAAAAGAAGAATTGCCGGAATGCCCGGTTGCAACAACGGTATCACTGATCGGGAACAAGTGGAAACTGCTGATCCTGCGCAATCTGCTTGTCTGTCCGTGGAGATTCAATGAATTACATAGGAATCTCGAAGGAATCAGTCAAAAGGTCCTGACCGAAAGCCTACGGCAGATGGAAACGGACGGGATCATCACCCGCACTGTTTATCCTGAAGTCCCGCCACGTGTTGAATATGCACTGTCCGAGCTTGGCGAGAGCATGCGCCCGATCCTCATGTCCATGCAGGATTGGGGGAATAATTACAAAGCGAACCTGAACAACCGAATGACATAACAAGCGGCAGAGCAAGATTGCTTCGCCGCTTCTTTTATGAAAATCGCAAACTGGAATGCAATATAGGATATTGCTATAATGATAACCGTCAACGGCAGAGACAATGATTAAACTAAAGAGAGGTTGAAAACGAACGATTGATTAAAGTATGTATACATAAGAGAAGTTTTAGTGAGCCTGATCAAAAGTCCGTGATTATTGCAGGTGAATAAAAAAGAGTCTGCAAACGGCGAAAAACCGCTTACAGACTGGATTTTTGGCGGAGGGTGTGGGATTCGAACCCACGTGCCCGGAAAGGGCAAATGCATTTCGAGTCTGTGCAAACACGCCTCCAAGCGGTGCAAATCTAAAGTACACTTTATTTTTGCACCAAAAGCGAATCTTCGAAATTCATCTGCATGTGTTTTGCGTTCTGAAATTTTTTCTATTGCGTTGTTGAACACACGCGACAACGCAGGTAGATGTCTTTTTTTTCGTACATATAGTGTGATATGATAATGTTGCACGAAAGGAGAGTTAAAATGGCGAAGAAAATGTCGAACATAATGAAAGTATGATTTGAAATAATTGAATAATTAGTCTGATAGAATATATGATACCACCTTTTCAATACGATTCATACGGACAATGTTTGACAAAGGCGGCCGAAAGCGGACAATTTTAAAAAAACTATAGAAGCAATTTAAAAGCCGGATGTTACAGCATCTCGGCAATATCGTAAATCAGGCGTTCACTCTTTTCCCAGCCGAGACAGGCATCGGTAATGGACTTTCCGTAGACGCCGCAGCCGATATTCTGGCGGCCGTCCTCGATATAACTCTCGATCATAAAGCCCTTGACCATTTTCCGCAGGTCGCTGTCATATGAGCGGCTCTGCAAAACCTCTTTTGCGATACGCGGCTGCTCAAACGGATTCTTCCGGGAGTTTGAATGATTTGTATCTACAATAATAGAAGGATTAGCGAGACCCGACGCCAGATAAGCGTCCGCCAGATCCTTTAAGCTCTCAAAATGATAATTCGGCTGCGCCTGTCCGCCTTTTCTCATAAAACCGCGTACAATAGCGTGCGCCAGAGGATTGCCCTGAGAGTGCACCTCCCAGCCGCGATAAATAAAAGTATGCTTGTGCTGCGCGGCAGTGATGGAATTGAGCATAACCGACATATCTCCGCTGGTCGGGTTTTTCATACCGACAGGAATCTCTATGCCGCTGGCGGTCAGCCTGTGCTGCTGGTCCTCTACGCTTCTGGCACCGACAGCCACATAGCCGAGGATATCGTCAAAATATCTGTGATTTTCCGGATAGAGGATTTCGTCCGCACAGACAAAACCAGTTTCCTTGATGGCTCTCATGTGAAGCTCCCTCGTGGCCACAATTCCCTTGAAAACATCAGGCTTTTGCTCCGGATTCGGCTGATGCAGCATACCTTTATATCCGTCGCCGGTGGTGCGGGGCTTGTTTGTATAAATCCTGGGAACGATAAGAATCTTTTCCTTGACCTTCTCCTGAACGCCGCGCAGTCTGCCGATATAATCCAGCACGCTGTCATCTCTGTCGGCGGAGCAGGGACCTATAATGAGAATCAGTCTGTCATCCTCAGAAGTAAAAATCCTTTCGATTTGTCTGCGGCCGTCTTCGACATATTTGCCGGAAGCCTCGTCGAGAGGATACATCATTTTGACTTCCATCGGTATAGTCAGTTTCTTTTCGAAAATCATATTCATGTTGGCACCGTTCCTTTGGTGAGATTATTTGTCAAAAAGCTTGCGGCGTTCGGTCGAAAGAATCATTTTTTGTTTCAGAGCTTCGACGTCGTCGCACTTAAGCATATCATAAATCAGAGAAAATTCATCCATAAATTTTTTCATCTGAGCAAGAAGCGCAGGCTTGTTAAGCAGAAAAAGCTCGCTCCACATATTTTCGTTAATATTAGCGATTCTGGTAAGATCCCGGAAAGAGTCTCCGGTGTAATCGACCAGGTGCTCGCTCTTAGAACAGGTCATCAGACAGACAGCTATCAAGTGAGTGAGCTGCGATACGAAGCCTATCATTTCATCGTGAGCCTTGGGCGGGAGCGAAGAAATGCGTGAAAAACCGAGCGTTTCCGCCAGACCCTTGCAGAGTTCTATAGCGTTAAAAGTATTTGCGTCAGTCGAGACAATGATATAGTTGGCATTTTTAAAGATGCTTTCGTCGCTGTTCTTAACTCCGTAAACCTCGCGGCCAGCCATCGGGTGCGCCGCGATAAACTCCAGATCTTCACGTAAAAGCTCCTGAATGTCATAAACAATACAGGACTTAACACCGGTTACATCGGTAATCAGAGCGCCGCGCCTAAGGTACTTTTGATTGTCATTTATCCAGTCTTTTACAAGATGCGGATAAAGGGCAATCACGACGATATCAGCTTTGGCAAGCAGCGCGGGGTCAGGTGTTGTCGCGCCTTCGTCAATAATCCCGTTATCAAGAGCATAACGAATGGCCTCCGGATCAACGTCGATAGCAAATACTGTGTGACCGGCCTTTTTCAGACCGCGGGCATAGCTGCCGCCTATCAGGCCAAGTCCGGTAATGAGAATTTTTGTCGATTTGTTAAGCTTCATATATCAAAACTCCCGCATCCCGCAGTCTGTCGTAAAACCCGGGATAACTTTTGTTAATTGCCTGTGCGTCCGTCAGCTCCCCGCCGGTTATCGACAGCAGGAGAGAGAGAGCCATGGCAATCCTGTGATCATTGTGAGAGTCTACGGGCCGTGCGGGCGCTTTTAATCCGCTGCCGACACGGATTGTGTTTTCGCCGATTTCCACCGGGACGCCGAATGCTTTAAGCTCCTCTTTCATTGCCTCGCCGCGGTCGCTTTCTTTTAATCTGAGCCGGCTCGTGCCTGTCAGCAACGCGCCGTTTTCGGCAGCCGCCAGTGCCATCAGAACAGGTCCAAGATCCGGACAGTCTGAAATGTCGATTTGTGGTGCCTCGCCGCGCAGCCTCTCAAACAATTCCGGGCAGACTTTGTCGCCCTGAGTGCTGCCAGTATCCAGCCCCGATATTTCAAGGCAGCCGCCTATTTCATTAAATGCCAGCAGAGCGGCGGCATTTGACCAGTCTCCGGGGACATGGAAGCAGCCCGGGGATTTGTATATCTGAGAGCCTTTTATGGTGAATGTGCCCGGATATTCCTCCGAAACATTTATTCCAAACCGTTCCAGCATTTTTATGGTCATAACTATATACGGCCGGCTTTCGATTCTGCCGGTCACTATTATCCGGCTGTCTCCCGGCAGCAGCGGAAGAGCAAAGAGCAGCCCGCTCACAAACTGGCTGCTTACGTCGCCGGGTATAATATAGTTTCCGGCCGTGAGTCCGCCGCCTACCGTCAGAATTCCGTCATTAAGCGAAAAATCAATCCTTTTTTCAGCAAAAACAACATCGTATACGGAAAGAGGCCTCGACATCAGTTTTGGACTTCCGGTTAGAATTCCACCGGTACCTGCTGCGATGATAGGAATGATAAATCTGAGCGTGCTGCCGCATTCGCCGCAGTCTATTGTTTCTGCAGGGCAGGAAATGCTGCCGCCCGTGCCGGTCACGGACAGAACATTGTCGGATGCTGAAAAATCCGCTCCGATTGCTTTTATCGCTCTGAGCGTCGCGTAGATATCCTCTGAGGGAGAGAAACCGGTCATCTTTGTTACACCGCCTGAAAGCGCCGCGCATAAAATGGCGCGGTGAAGCTCGCTCTTTGACGGAGGCGCACAGATACTTCCGTTTGCGGTTGATTTTTCTATGCGAAGTCTCATAGTGTGCCGGATAAGTAGTCTATCGCTTTCAGATAACCGTCCGTCCCAAAACCTTTGAAAACGGCCTTACACACGCTGCGCAGATAATTGATCCTGCGGAAGTCCTCGCGTTTGTCGGGGTCGGTGATGTGCACCTCGACGGTGGGGATTGAAACAGCCTTTAGTGCGTCGGCTATGGCGAGGCTTGTGTGGGTGTATGCACAGGCATTGATTACTATGCCGTCAAAAACTCCATATGCGCCCTGTATCGCGTCCACTATCGCACCCTCGTGATTCGACTGAAAAATCTCAACTTCGATGTTTTTGGATGCGCAATGCTCAGTGATTTTTTCGCAAAGCTGGGTATAGGTTTCATAGCCGTAGATCTGCGGCTCTCGAATCCCGAGCAGGTTGGTATTCGGTCCGTTGATTATTAACAGTTTCATAGCTTTAATCCTTTCAATATGGCAGCAGCGGCGTCATCCGCCGAGGACGAATTGTCTATAATAAGGTCTGCACAGCTTTTGTACAGTGGCAATCGCTTTTTGTAAAGTGCGGTCAGAGCGTCTCTATCGGGAGAAAGCGGTCTGTCTTCTGTAGGAACTATGAGCCCGACAGGGCGGTCAAGAAAACAGAGCCTTCCGTTCATTTTCAGCGCTGATATATTGCCGGGAACAGTGACGCAACCTCCGCCGGTTGAAATGATTACCCCGGAAAGCGGTGCAAGGGAGCGTATTACCTCGCTTTCGATGCGCCTGAAGCCTGCTTCGCCTGAGCTCCTGAATATTTCGGCTATTTCGCAGCCGGCCTTTTCTTTTATCAGCTCGTCTGTGTCAAAGATCTTTCTGCCGGTCTGCCTTGCGAGAATGCGCCCGACAGTACTCTTTCCGCTGCCCGGCATTCCGGTCAGAACAATATTTTCCTTTGCGGAGAGAAGATTGCTATAAATCCTGTCGGTCAGACCGTCCTCGGCGGTTTCCCCGGTGAATATTTCATATGATGTGACGGCCTGAGAAACCAGCATATAAAGTCCGCAGACGGCTTTGATTCCGAGAGCCTGCGCCTTCATGGAAAGCTCCGTGCGCAGAGGGTTGTAAATCACGTCTATTACGGCCTCAAGCTTTGGAAAGAGCGCCGGGTCAACAGGAGCTTCAAAAACGTTCGGATACATTCCGCAGGGTGTCGTGTTTATCATTATTTCGGCGTCCGGGCATTTTTCTGCGACTTCGGAAATGGATATCTGACCGGCGAACGGATGTCTGCCCGCCACGGTGACCGAGGCCGCACCGAGAAATTTTACAGTATAAACGGCGGTTTTTGATGTGCCGCCCGTGCCGATAATCAGAACATTTTTGCCTGAGACATCCACCCCGTTTTTATCAAGCAGCTCAGCAAGGCCGTTGAAATCAGTATTAAAGCCCAGCAGCTCTCCGTCGATATTGACTATTGTATTGACTGCGCCTATCCGCGCCGCTTCGGGAGAGATACTGTCAAGAAACGGCATGACATCCTGCTTGTACGGAATGGTGACGTTAATGCCGAGAAAAGCTCGTTTTTTCATAAAAGACGCGAGCTCGCCGGGAGCAAGCTCTGTCAGTTCGTATTCATATTTGCCGATAGCTTCGTGAATGATTTTAGAAAAGCTGTGCGGGAGGCTGGCGCCTATCAGTCCGTATTTCATTATTGCCTCTTTTGCAGAAAATCGTTTCCGTAACGCATTGACAAAAGGTCGCATATCACCAGAGCGGTGACAGCGCTGATTACGGGCGCGGCACGGTGGAATATTGCGGGGTCGTGTCTGCCCTTCAGCGAAAGTTTTTCGTCGGTCTTTTTAATAAAATCAACAGTTTCCTGTTCTTTGAAAATGGAAGGCGTGGGCTTTACGGCTGTGCTGAAAATAATGGGCATTCCGTTTGTAATGCCGCCGTTTATACCGCCGTTGTTATTGGTGCGGGTTATGACGTCTGACCCGTCATAGTCTATGGGGTCGTTTGCCTCGCTGCCGTGCATTTTGCCAAAGGAAAAACCGGCGCCGAATTCAATGCCTTTTACTGCCGGAATAGAAAACAAGGCATGGGAGATAAGGCTTTCCACGCTGTCAAAGAAGGGCTCTCCGAGACCGGCCTCTGGTCCGTAAACGGCGGTTTCCAGTATGCCGCCGATACTGTCGCCGTCAGCCGCAGCCGCAGCAGTCAGTTCGCGCATCTGTTCGCCGACGGCCTCGTCCAGGACAGGATAGGCGCTGTTTTCGAGTCTGATAAAATCTTCGGGGATATCACCGAAAGCATGGTCGGATACACCTCCACAGCTTTTTATGTGGGTACATATCAGAATGCCTCGCTCATTAAGCGCCTGCATGGCTACCGCACCGGCCGCCACTACCGGCGCGGTGAGCCGCCCGGAAAAATGACCGCCTCCGCGATAGTCTTCATATCCGTGATACTTGACGAATGCAGTATAATCCGCGTGTCCCGGTCTGGCAGGTCCGCGCTGATAATCATTGCTTTTTGTATCCTTATTCTCAATAATAATGCACATAGGAGTGCCGGTGGTCTTTCCTTCAAAAACTCCGCTGACTATGCGAAAAGAATCTGGCTCGCGCCTTGCCGTGGAAACCTCCGGCAGACCGCTGCGCTGCGAAAGCTTTTTCGCGATGTATTCCTCGTCGACAGGAACGCCCGGAGCCATTCCGTCTAGCACCGCGCCGACAGCCTGTCCGTGGCTTTCTCCGAAGAGCGTGAGAGTTACGTTATTGCCAAATGTGTTTTTCATAGCGCTATCCTTTTATGACTGAACCATGCGAAGAAGAGCAGCAGCTTCTTCTCTGCTGATTGTTTTCTCATAAAATGAGCCGGGCTCGTCAACCCTGATGGTTCTGATCGTGCCGCTTTCACTCTTTTTATCGTGCATTATGGCGTCCAGAGCCCCGTCTATGTCAAAACCTGCGCGAGATCTAAGCTCCAGCTTCTTATAAATTGCCAAAACCCTTTCACGAAGCCCGTCTGCACACATGGGCAGCATGCCCAGTGCTACGCACTCGCCGTGATACACCTCCGGTTCGAGGCGGCTTTCGATTCCGTGCCCGAGGGTGTGTCCAAAGTTCAGTACCCGGCGAAGCCCGGCTTCTTTTTCGTCTTTTTCCACCACGCTTTTTTTGATTAGCAGCGAGCGATATATTATTTCGTCGATCTTTTCAAGCGGGTCCTCGTTCTCAAAAATATTGAACAGCTCAGCATCGCAGGTAAGCGACATTTTGAGAGCCTCGGCAAGACCGTTTGAAATCTGTCTTTTCGGCAGCGTGGACAACAGGTCGGGATCAATGAGAACTCTTTTCGGCTGATAAAAAGCACCTACAATATTTTTTATTCCGTTCAGATTGACGGCGGTCTTTCCGCCTATGGAAGAGTCCACCTGTGAAAGAACCGTAGTGGGAATATTGTAAAAATCAATTCCGCGCATATACGCGGACGCGGCAAAACCGGCCAGATCGCCAACCACGCCGCCGCCCACAGCCACGACGCAATCTTTCCTGGTAAAGCCGTGTTTGAGCATAAACTCCAGAATCAATCTGAAATTGTTGATGCTTTTGCTGTCTTCTCCGCAGGGAATAGTATAGATAAAGGCCTGCCCGGTGCTCGCATCGGCAATCTTCCCGGCGTATTTCGCAGGTACGCCGGTATCTGTTACAATGAGAACCTTGCGGCTGAGGTTTAGCAGTTCGCCGGCGATATTCGAGGCACCGCGCTCAATGATAATATCATAGCTGTTTTCTTTTAAGTCAAGTTTAATGGTCATTGATTTGCTCCGTATATTATTTGCCGAGGCTGATGCTTTGTGAATAATGCCCCGCTACCTTCAGCTTTGCGCAGCAGACGGAGAGCTCGTTCATCATGCGCACGCCTTCCTCGCTCGTGTGATTGCCCTCAGCTTCCACGTAAAAGTAGTATTGCCAGGGCACATCTTTTACGGGTCGGCTGCGGAGTACACGCATATTAAAGCCGTGGGCGCAGATGATATTGACTATTTTCGCGAGCGCACCTACGGTGTCGTTTACGGTAAACAGCATAATGAATTTGTTTTCATTGTCCACTTCGGTTTTTTCTGCTCTGGAAAAAACAGCAAAGCGGGTGCAGTTTGTGGCGCTTTCGTTGATGTCATGGTCTATGATTTCCAGTTCGTAAAGCGCGGCCGTGTCGCTGCTCGCGATGGCGGCAATGGTTTTATCGCCGATATCCGCGACTGTTTTCGCTGCAATGGCGGTATTGGAAGCGGCCTCGGTTTCGTAGCCGTGGCGGAGTATATATTCACCGCACTGCGAAAGCGCCTGCGGGTGGCTGATGACTTTTTTGATGTCTCCGGGCTTTGTGCCGGGCACGCCTATCAGGCTCTGTTTTATCGGGAGCTCATAAACGCCGTTAACATAAAGATTTCCGGAAAACATAAGGTCTATTACCTGACCGACTTCGCCGGCGTAGCTGTTTTCAATGGGGAGAACGCAGAGGTCGCAGTCACCGGACTCCACTGCTTCATAAGCTGATTTGAAATCGTGGCAGCTCATCAGGAGACCTTCAGGGAAAATACGTTTCGCGGCAATTTCCGCGAACGCGCCCTCTATTCCGCAGAATGCCACGCGCACGCCTTTCATTCTGGCGCTCTGGTACTGTTTTGAGAGAGACAGCATGTTTTTGAGAAACTTTATATAGTATGAAGCAATCAGCTCGTCCTTTATCAGAGAAGAGTTCTTTTCAAAGACAACGGCCTCGCGTGCCTTGTCGAGCACGGGCATACCGTGTTCCTGTTTGTAATCAGCTATTTTGCTGACGGATTTCATTCTCTTTTCAAAAAGGGAAGCCATTTCACGGTCGATTTTGTCTATGGCGTCCCTTGCTTCTTCCAGATTACTCATAAGGCTTTTATCCTTTCGAAAATATTCTATATTCTATAATAAAAAGAGAAAAGTTTCAACCTCGATGGGGTAAAGAAAGGGATGAAGTATTCCTTGATTTTTGCGGCGAAAGTGTTATAATTTGGGCATAAAGCGTTGACGAGAAGAGTAGCTATCTTTACCGGCTTTAAGAGAGGACGCGTGGCTGGGATGCGTCTGTCGGGATTTAGCGAAAACCACCTCCGAGCGGCCCCAATCCGGCCCGTTGACTTACGTTACAGTCCAAAATGAGTGGCTGCCTTTGGCGGCAAGCGGGGTGGAACCGCGGGTTATGATTACTCGTCCCTTGCAGAGATTAATCTGCAGGGGATTTTTATTTGCGAAGGCTATATAGCGAAAAGCGTTCGACGGGACATAATATCGGAGAGCTGTCAGCGCCATTGTGCGTTTGGTCATGCGAAGGCGCTCAAGGGGGACATAATCTCTCAAAGCCCGTTTCGCTGGCTTTCTAAATCAGAACGCTTGACTTCTAAAATCCTTGAAAAATCAAAACTCGCTTCGCTCAGACATATGATTTTTCTGCGGATTTTTTTACGAAGTCTTCGCTGCTGATTTAACGAAAGCGCTCAATGCTTTGATAGATTATGTCCCCCTGAGCGCCGCGAAGAAAAACGTATTACGATTGAAAAATAATACAATATTACATATTGGAAGGAGATTTCACTATGAAGATCTACGAAAACGGCGAAGTAACCGAGTACACGTTTGAGGACGAAAAGGGCAGAGATACCCTGCGCCATTCCACGAGTCACATCATGGCGGAGGCGGTTAAGCGCCTTTTCCCCGATGTGAAGCTGGCTATCGGCCCGTCCATCGACACCGGGTTTTATTATGACTTTGACGCGGAGCCTTTTTCACGCGAGGATCTCGATGCCATCGAGGCCGAGATGAAGAAAATATTAAAAGAAGGACGCCGTTTCACCCGCTTTACCCTGCCCAGGGCGGAGGCATTAAAGCTGATGGAAGACCGCGGGGAGCCTTATAAGGTCGAACTGATAAACGATCTGCCTGAGGATGCCGAGATATCGTTCTATCAGCAGGGAGAAGATTTTGTGGATCTTTGCGCCGGCCCTCACCTTATTGACAGCAGATACATCAAGCATTTTAAACTGATTTCTTCATCCGGCGCTTACTGGAGAGGCAGCGAGAAAAACAAGATGCTCCAGCGCATATACGGCACGGCCTTTGCCACAAAAGAGGATCTGGACGCTTATCTGGCTCATCTGGAAAACATCAAAATGCGCGACCACAACCGCCTCGGCCGGGAGATGAAGCTCTTTACCACGGTCGATGTTATCGGACAGGGACTTCCGCTCTTTACACCAAAGGGCACAAAGATGATTCAGCTTCTGCAGCGCTGGATTGAGGATCTGGAGGATGATGAGTGGGGCTATGTCCGCACCCGCACGCCGTTTATGGCAAAATCAGACCTCTACAAAATCAGCGGACACTGGGATCATTATCAGGACGGAATGTTTATTCTCAACAAAAATGACGAAGGCAAGGAAGTGATGGCGCTGCGTCCCATGACCTGCCCGTTCCAGTATCACGTTTATATGAATGAACAGCGTTCCTACCGCGACCTGCCTTACCGCATGAGCGAGACTTCTACCCTGTTCCGCAACGAGGACTCCGGTGAAATGCACGGTCTGACGAGAGTGCGCCAGTTTACCATCACAGAGGGGCATATCATTCTGCGCCCCGATCAGGCGGAGGAAGAGCTGACCCGCTGCGTGGAGCTTGCAAACTACGTTATGACCACGCTGGGACTGGCGGGGGACGTGACTTACCGCCTTTCAAAGTGGGATCCCGAGAACAAGGCAAAATACATCGGCGATGAGGAGTATTGGAACACTACTCAGGATTTCCTGCGCAACGTCATGATAAAGAACAACATCAAATTTACCGAGGCCGACGGCGAGGCCGCTTTCTACGGTCCCAAGATTGACATTCAGGCAAAGAATGTCTACGGCAAGGAAGACACGATGATTACCATCCAGCTCGACTGCGAAAGCGCCGAAAAATTCGGAATGTACTACATCAACGAAAACGGCGAAAAGACGCTGCCTTACATCATCCACAGAACATCGATGGGCTGCTATGAGCGCACGCTGGCCTGGCTCATCGAGCATTACGAGGGCAAATTCCCGACATGGCTCTGCCCCGAACAGGTCAGGATTCTGCCTATTTCCGATAAATTCGCGGACTATGCCGCCGACGTCGCCAAAAAGCTGAAAGCCGCCGGCATCCGCGCCACTGTGGACGAGCGTTCCGAGAAGCTGGGTTTCAAGATTCGCGAAGCCCGCATGGACAGGCTTCCCTACTGGCTTATTGTGGGTGAAAAGGAAGCAGAGAACGGCACGGTATCCGTCAGCAGCAGATTTGCCGGAGACGAGGGAGGAAAGACGGTTTCCGAATTTATCGATTTTATTCTTGACGAAATAAATACAAAGCGTATTCGCACAGAGGAGAAAAAGTAATCCACGCAGATGGAAGGAAAAAGACTGAACAAGTTCATCAGTGAATGCGGAGTTGCCAGCCGCAGAGAGGCTGACAGGATGATAAGCGCCGGCAGGGTGACGATAAACGGCCGCCCCGCCGCGCTTGGCATGCTTGTATCCGAAGGCGATGAAGTAAGGCTGGACGGAAATCCAATCAACCCGCAGTCCGGAACGGTAGTGATTGCTGTAAACAAGCCGGCGGGCGTAGTCTGCACGGAGGCCGCTTTTAAAGGCGAAAAAAACCTTTCGCAGCTTATTGACCTGCCTTTTAGAGTCTTTTCGATAGGAAGACTTGACAAGGATTCCGAGGGACTGATACTCATGACAAATGACGGAGACCTGGCAAGGGCGATTTCGCTCGGTAGCGCCGGTCATGAAAAAGAATATCGCGTCACCGTGGACAAGCCCGTCACCGCCGAATTCCTTGGTGCACTGCGCGGCGGCGTAGATATCACAATTGACGGAAATGTGTTTACCACAAGACCGTGCAAGGCCCGCAAGACCGGCCCGGAAAGCTTTGAAATTGTACTCACACAGGGCATGAACCGCCAGATCAGGCGGATGTGCGAAGCCCTCGGTTACAGAGTAACGTACCTTCAAAGATTCAGGGTGATGAATATTCTGCTGGGAGATCTGCCGGCGGGACAGTACCGCAGGTTGACCGAAACGGAAATCAGCGAGCTGCGAAGCAGTACTTAAAAAGGATAATTAAATGGAAAACGACGCGAAAATAAGCCGTATAAAAGAACTGACGGAGCTGCTCGGCAGAGCCGCCTACGCTTACTATCAGGAAAGCCGTGAGATCATGCCCAATATCGAGTATGACAGGCTTTATGACGAGTTGGAAGCCCTTGAAAAGGAAACCGGCGTCGTGATGGCGGGCAGCCCCACACACAAGGTTGGCTATGAGGTTCTCTCGGAGCTTCCAAAGGAAGCGCATCCCGCACCCATGCTGTCACTTGCAAAAACCAAAAGCCCGGAGGAACTCGCCGCGTGGCTGGGAGATCAGCCCGCGCTCCTTTCATGGAAAATGGACGGCCTGACGATAGTGCTCACATACGACGGCGGCACGCTTCAAAAGGCGGTTACCAGAGGCAACGGCGAGGTAGGCGAGGTGGTTACCGCAAACGCCCGTGCTTTCAAAAATCTGCCTCTGTCCATACCGTTTAAAGGCAAGCTCGTGCTGCGCGGTGAGGCGGTTATCAAATATTCGGATTTTGAAAAGATAAACGACGCAATCACGGACGAAAGCGGAAAATACAAAAACCCCAGAAATCTCTGCTCTGGCTCGGTAAGGCAGCTTGACGCCGCAGTTACCGCCTCGCGAAACGTGAATTTCTTCGCCTTTGCACTCGTAGAGGCCGAGGGCGTGGATTTCAAAAACTCCCGCGCCTCTCAGTTTGAATGGCTGAGTGGGCAGGGCTTTGAAGTGGTTTACTACGAAAAGGTCTATGCGCCTTTTCTTGCAGAGGCAATTGAGGGCTTCGCCCACCGTATAGAGAAAAACGACGTTCCTTCCGACGGGCTGGTGCTTTTGATGGACGATATCGCTTACGGCGAAAGCCTCGGACGCACGGCAAAGGCCCCCCGGAACGCGATGGCCTTTAAGTGGCGCGACGAGCTGCAGGAAACCGTCCTGCGCGAGATAGAGTGGAGCGCCAGCCGCACCGGCCTCATCAATCCTGTGGCAATCTTTGACCCTGTAGATCTGGAGGGCACGATTGTCAGCCGCGCGAGCGTTCACAACATCAGCATCGTCCGCTCGCTTAAACTAGGCATAGGCGACAGAATAACAGTCTACAAGGCCAATATGATTATCCCGCAGATAGCGGAAAACCTCACTGGCTCGGATACGGCGGAGATTCCGGAGGTTTGTCCCGTCTGCGGTGCAAAGACCGATATAGATTTCGGAAACGGAGTTATGACGCTGCATTGCCCGAATCCCGCCTGCCCTGCCAAGCAGATAAAAAGCTTCGATCTTTTTGTGAGCCGCAATGCGCTGAATATCGAGGGTCTTTCGGAGTCCACGCTCGAAAAATTCATAGACGTGGGCATCATCAAAACCCTTCCCGACATTTTCGACCTTGAATCGCACATGCTCGAGATAATTCAGATGGAAGGCTTTGGCGAAAAATCCTTCTTTAACCTGATTGAAAGCGTTAATAAAGCCCGCCATACGACCCTGCCAAGGTTTATCTACGGCCTCGGAATAGAGGGAATCGGCGCGGCAAACGCAAAGATGCTGGTCCGCGCATACGACGGCGATTTTGAAAAAATACGCCATCCTCAGAAGGACGAGCTGACCGGCATCGACGGAATAGGAGAAGTGCTCGCCGATGCGATAATCGCATATTTTTCAGAGACGTCCAATCAGGAAATGATAGACAAACTGCTGGCGGAGCTGCTCTTTGAAAAAGAAGAAAAAGCCAGCGGCACGGATCTGACGGGAAAGACCTTTGTAATAACCGGCTCGCTGGAGCATTTTTCCAACCGCAAAGAACTGTCCGACATCATCGAAAGCCTCGGAGGAATGGTGTCCGGCTCCGTATCTGCAAAGACGTCCTACCTTATCAATAATGACATTTTGTCCGCTTCTTCAAAAAACAAAACAGCAAAACAGCTTGGGATCCCCATTATTACCGAAGAAGAAGCCCTGAAGCTTATCGGGAGACAGTAAAATGAAAAAACTCGGTTTTGGTCTTATGAGACTGCCCCTGACAGAAAAGGGAAATGACGCCGCCATCGACCTTGAACAGTCAAAAAAAATGGTGGATATGTTTATCGAGCGCGGATTTACCTACTTTGATACCGCGTGGATGTATCACAGACACGAGAGCGAAAAGGCAGTGAAGGAATTGCTGATTAACAGGCATCCCAGGGAGTCGTTTACGCTTGCCACAAAGCTGCACGCCGAGTTTTTCGATTCGGCGGAGGGAATGGAAGAGGTGTTTGAAACCCAGCGCCAAAAGACGGGAGCGGAGTATTTTGATTATTACCTGATACATGATATTGAGGCGTCGTATTACGAAAAATTCACGAAATACGGCGCTTTTGAATGGCTGAAAAACAAAAAAGAACAGGGACTAGTCAGGCAGATGGGCTTTTCCTTCCATGACACACCCGAGCTGCTCGACAGGGTTCTTTTCGAGCATCCGGAGATGGATTTTGTTCAGCTTCAGATAAACTATCTGGACTGGGAAAGCGAAAAAATCAGATCTCGCGAGTGCTATGAAACCGCCCGCAGACACGGAAAAAGCATAATCGTTATGGAGCCGGTTAAAGGCGGAGTGCTTTCGGTGCTGCCCGGCACAGCGCAGCGGCTTCTTTACGCGGCGCATCCGGACTGGTCGCCGGCGCAGTGGGCAGTTAAGTTTGCCGCGGGTCTGGACGGAGTCATGATGGTTCTATCCGGAATGAGCAGCATAGGGCAGGTAGATGACAACACAGCGTATATGAACGATTTCAAACCGCTTGACAAGAGCGAAATAGCGCTTCTGGCCGAGTGCGCCCGCATTACCAGGTCCGACGTCAGAATAGACTGTACGGGCTGCTCCTACTGCACAGACGGCTGCCCCATGCAGATTCCGATTCCCAGGTATTTTTCATTATATAACGCCGAGTTCAAAGACGCGGGGCACCGCAGCTGGGTTTCGCAGAAAGACAATTATAAACAGCTTTCCGCCGAAAAAAGCAAGGCGAGCGACTGCATCGGGTGCGGACAGTGCGAGCTGATCTGCCCCCAGCATTTGAAGGTGACAGCGCATCTTAAAGAAGTAGCGGAATGCTTTGAATAGTGTGGTGTCACTTAAAGTTACATATTGACAACCCCGGAACGGTAAGTGTAAAATACGCTTACCGTTTTTCGCGGTTTCAAAAATTCAAATTCGGGTTCTTGATTTCGTTTTAAGATCGTTTAAGGAAATGGGGAGGCTTCCTTTTTTGAAATATTCATGAAAGGAGGAAAACGAGTTGAACAGAAGCATTATATCCGAAATCAAATCGCTTGAGGCTAAGCTTCGGTATCTCAAGGCGGAGCTCGACAGTATTTACGAGATAAAGACGCTGCTGAATTCTTCGTTCAGAGAGGGGAACGGGTCAGGAGAGTCCGCGAGTCCGGTTGAAAGATACATAATGAAGATTGAAGAGTATTACGAAGAAATCGGCATGCTCTCAGAACAACTTACCGAAAAGCGAAAAAAGCTGTGGATTATTGTTTCCTCATTTCCAGACAGCAGAATGATCGATATTGTCAGTCTGAGGCTCAGGGGAACCAACAATCTCAGTGAGATCGGACAAAAGTTATCCACATCCGAGCGGACGGTCAGAAGAGTGCTTGACAAGGCATTTCAAATGCTGAACGACAGATATAACGATTGCGAATTTATGAAATTCGTTGATATTGCTTATGAAAAGGACGTTTCGCTGAACGAAGTTCTGCCGGAAAAGTTTTTAAAAATTTTTTAAAGTTGTCCGCCACTGTCACAAAGTTTTGTGCTATGATTTAGACTGTAAAAGAAGAGAATAAGAGAGGTCGCCCCGGCGGCTTCTCTTTCGTTAGGGAACATAAACTAAAATGAAGAAGGCTTTTGATGAAAAAGGCGCATCCATCGCGATGGCGCTTATTTATTTGGTGATTGTGTCGGTGCTCTCTTGCGCAGTTCTTTTTTCCGGCAGTTTTTATGCGCACAGAAAGGCCGTGGTGACCGCCGAAAGAAATGCGATTTATCAGGCTGCGGGTACCGTCGCACTTTTTAGAAAAGAGATAGAAGGGGCGGTGATTAATGTCTCCGAAGACGATACGCCGCTGACTCTCGGAGGCAGGCTTGAAAGCGGTGGAATGAAGCTTCTCTCCGGGGTGATGGCGGAGGCGGTTATCAGTGCGCTGCGCGGGGATTATGAATTCAGACGCGAATATGAGCTGATAACAGAAGGCGGTTATTCGATAAAGGGGGTGCTTGGTATGAATAAGGGTTTTGACGTGACTGTTGAAATATTAACGGTATCCGCGGACGGGGAGGAGCCGGAACTGAAACCGCGGATGATAATATTCGGCTGCGATACCTCGAGGGAGGACGGAGCTTTGACGCTGGAATACGGAACTGGTGAAATGCAATGAAATACAATGGACTTGACGAAAAAGGAGAGTCGCTGGCCGAATCGCTGGTGACTTTTTTTATAGCCGTAATGTGCGCGTTTATGATTGTTTCCGCTGTCAGTACATATGGTGCGCTCACTACCGCGGCCGCAGAGGACGCCGAGAAAACCTATGCCCTGTGCTTTGAAATAGAGCGGTTTATCGCCGGAAAGGAGGATGCCGACGGAAGCGCAAAGTTAATAATAAAAAGCGGAGGTGTGACAGATGAGGCTTACGTTGATATCAAAAGAGCCGGAGACTTTTTCGCGTTCAGAGAAAGGTGACGGCGGTTTTACGCTGGTTGAGGCGCTTGTCTCCGTTATGATAGCCGCGGTATCGGGAGTTCTTATTCTGTGCGGAATAAGTCTCTGGATAAAAAGCTATGAAAAAGTCGAAACGGCAGGAAACGCTGAAATCGTTTTCGAACAGGTTTATGAGGAAATCAGAAACGGCCTGTTATGCTCGCGGCCCCTGGGAAAATCAAAGATTTTTTCGGAAAAATACGGTTGCTCAGGTGAATATGCATGCACGGAAAACAGCATATTTTTCATTGATGAATCCGGACGGAAGCTTCCTCTTATCAGCAAAAGACTTGCCGGCGCTGCCGGAGGCGAAAAAGAGCTTCCGGCTTTTGAAATAGAATATGAGTTGAATGACGAAGGCTGCTTTTGCGGAGAACTGAGGCTTTTATACGGAGAAACGGACTGCAGAATCCGCAGGCGCATAGAGGTCATACCCGTTTTCGCTGGCGGGTTTAGAGGTGTAAATTGAGCAGAATTATAGAATACTTTTTAAATAACGGCAGGTTTTCACGTGCCCGGCTGGAGAAGTGTCTGACAAAAGAACCGGCTCCCGGAGCGGCCGAAGAGAGGGAAGTCATCGTCACAGAGGGCGAAAAGCTGATAAAAGAAGGACTTGTCACCGAGGAAGAGCTTGCAAAGGCTTATTGCCTTGTTTCGTCGCGGCCCTTTGCGAATATCGGTGCAATGCGCCTTGACAAAAGCTTATTTGAGCTGATTCCCCCGGAAACGGCGCAAAAATACGGTGTTGTTCCTTTTGGCGAGGATGACGGGGCTCTGCGCCTTGCTATGAAAGACGTTACTGATCTTATAGCTATCGAAAAGGCCGCCGCATATTCGGGAATGAGAATAAAGCCTTACGTTGCTTATCCTTCGGCTGTTAACAGTGCTCTTTCCGCGGCCTACGGTGAAAAAAAAAGCAGCCTTGCGGCAGAGGATATGAGCCGTGATATTGAGGAGGCCGGAGCGGAAACGGAGGACGCCCTGGATGACGGGGACGAATCATCAGCTACGGTCCGATATGTCAATTCGCTGATAAACAGAGGAATAACGCAGGGCGCGTCAGATATCCATATCGAAGCCTCGGAACAGGAGACTGTCGCCAGGCTCAGGGTGGACGGCGTTTTGCGCGATATTCAGACCGCGCCGTCGGTGCTGCATGAGGCCATCGTCGCTCGAGTAAAGGTGATGGGAGGCATGGATGTTTCGCAGAAGAGAGTTCCGCAGGACGGCAGGGGAACCTACATGCTCGATGGAGAAAAGACCGACCTGCGCATCTCAACTCTCCCCGCTGTATTCGGTGAAAAAATTGTTATCAGGCTTCTTCGCAAGTCACTGCCGATTGCGGACAGAGGAGCCATAGGACTTACAAAGGAGAATGCCGCGGTTTATGAAAAAATGCTCAGAAACAAAAGCGGGTTGATTCTGCTTTCCGGTCCTACCGGCTCCGGAAAGTCCACCACGATGCTGACAATGATAAAAACGCTTAATTCGCGTGATATAAACATCATTACGTTAGAGGATCCGGTGGAATACAACGTTGAAGGGATTACGCAGGTTCAAATCAACGAAAAGACAGGAATGACCTTTCCGGCGGCGCTTCGCGCATCGCTCAGACAGGATCCGGACGTGATATGCGTAGGTGAAATCAGAGACGAGCAGACAGCGCAGATCGCCGTGCGGGCCGCAATCACCGGCCATCTTGTTATAAGCACCATACATACCTCAGACGCCCCGGGTGCCGTCGAAAGACTGAGGGATATGGGGGTGGAAAGCTATCTTGCGGCCTCAGCGCTAAGGGGCGTAATCAGCCAGCGCCTTGTCAGAAAGCTCTGCCCGTATTGCAGGCGAAAGACAGCGCCGGATGATGCCGAAAAAAAGCTGTTTGAAAGGTGGAACATAGACCCTCCGAATGCGGTATTCAGAGCTGCCGGATGCCAGAGATGCTTTAACTTGGGATACAGCGGAAGAAAGGGCGTATTTGAGCTCCTTCTGACAGATGGCAGGCTTTCAGAGATGATTGCTGCGGGAGATAGCGCCCGGGCTCTGCGGACAGAGGCGGAAAAGACAGAAGGGTTTGAGAGAATGCCCGGATCCTGCCTTGCGCTTGCCGCAGCGGGAGAGACGTCGCTTGAGGAAGTAGGCAGGGTTATGAGCCTGTCGGATTGGTGAAAAAATGAGCAAAAAAGAAAAAGGTTCCCTGCTTTCGAGGGAAATAATTAAAAAGAAAATTTCAGACGAGGAAATCGGACTTTTGTGCAGAAAATACAGCGTTATTCTGAGTGCGGGAGTCAGGGCGGAAAAGTGTACGGAGCTGATAAAAAAGCAGACAGGGGACAAGGAGCAGCGAAGGATACTGGAGGCGGCTTATAGGGAGTTGAAAACAGGCACTCCTCTTTCTTCCTCTTTTGAAAAAAACGCGGCTGGCAAATTATCGCCGGTTTTCTACGAGACGATAAAGGCCGGAGAAAGCTCCGGTGAGCTTGTCGGGATTTTTGACAGTCTCGCCGACTATTTCAGCGACAGAGCAGGGATGCGTAAAAAGATAAAAGGAGCGCTGATTTATCCTGTCTTTGTGCTTTGTGTGGCTATCATCGTAATGATAGTAATCATGACCTATGTCATGCCGGAGATGACGTCCATTTTCAAAAGCATGGGAGGAGAACTTCCGATGATTACGAAAATGCTGATTGGCGTTTCGGATTTTTTCTCTGAAAACGTGGCTGTTGTTATCGCACTGCTCGTTGCGCTGGCCCTTGGTGCTGTAATATGCCTGAAAAATGAAAAGGGCAGGCTCTTTTTTGACAGAAAAAAGCTGAAAGCGCCCCTTATAGGAAAAATTAACGAAAGCAATTTCGCGGCGACTTTTTCGAGAGTGCTTGCACTGCTTTGTATGGCCGGTATTCCGCTGAACAAAGGGCTTCTTGTGACGGCAGACGCTATTGACAATGCCTATTTGAAAGAAAAGATAAGAATGATATCGAGGGCGGTAACGGAAGGCAAATCTCCTTCGTATGTCATGAAAAAAGTCCCGGAGTTTCCGCACGCTCTTACCGAAATGACAGAGATAGGGTATGAAAGCGGAAGCCTGCCGCAGGTGCTGGATGGAACCGGAAAGTACTATTCAGCGACGGCGCGGCAGCTTGCGGAAAATCTCGTTTCAAAGCTCGAACCGGCAATGATGATTTTTATAGCCGCTCTGGCTGGATTCATTGTATTTGCCGTTTACATACCCATGTTCGACATGTACGGATTGATATAAGGTCGTAATTTGCCCGTTTTTACGACTGAAAATATAAACAAAAGGAGACAAAAGAAATGAAAAACAACTCAAAAAGAAATGATGGCTTTACGCTTGCCGAACTGCTTATTGTAGTGGCGATAATCGCCGTGCTCGCGGTGATTGCGATTCCTGTTTTCAGTGCGAGGCTTGAAAACAGCAGGGAAGAAACCGACATTGCCAACCTCAGATCGGCAAAAGCGGCAGCCGTAGCGCAGTATCTTGGCGGAACGGATCTTTCGGGAAATACGCTTACCTCCACCGGAATCAACGTCTATTTTGACGCGATTTCGGGAGAGCTTGTTTCGGAAAAACCTTCGGGCTACGGCAGAGGAACGGCCACAGAGGGCGGCTGCGAGGATTTTAACATGGTCGTCAATCCTACTACGACAAAAGAGCAGAGCACATATACAGAAGCGACTGTGGCATCGGGAAAGGTTATTTCCGTTTATATTGACGATGCAGGTACCATCGCGCTCGACTGGGCATAAGTTTATTATTCAGAGAGAGGGGTGCGGTGTGACCGCATCCCTCGAAAAGAGGAAGTATGTTGTTTGAAATTATTATGACAATCTGTTTTTTCATTATCGGAGCGAGCATAACCTCGTTTTTTCAATGCGCCTTCTATAGAAAGATTAACGGGCCCGGCGCATTCGGGGAAAAACGGAGTTTTTGTGAAAATTGCGGGCACAGGCTTGGGGTGATTGATCTGATCCCCGTGTTCGGCTGGCTGCTTCTGAAAGGAAAGTGCAGATACTGTGGCAGCAGGATACCGGGCAGATATCCGCTGGCGGAAGCAATCGGAGGGCTGTCTTTTTCAGCGCTTTTTTTCGTATCCGGTTTAAGTGTAAAAACGCTTTTCGGAGCGGCGTTGTGCACGCTGCTTATTGCCATTTCACTTTATGATGTCGATACGAGGCGTATCCCGAATGTTATGAATCTGCTGCTGTTTATAGTGACGGCTGTTTATGTGATATGCGGCGGACTTACGCGCCGGGGACTGATCAGCTCACTTGCCGGAGGACTTGTCATACCCGCTCTTATTATGCTCCTTGCTTTTTTGATGGAAAAGAAAACCGGGAGGCAGGCGCTGGGCGGCGGTGACCTGAAAATGCTGGCGGGAACCGGCCTGCTTCTCGGGACCGGTCTGAGCATTCTTAACATACTGTTTATGAGCCTTTTCGGGCTTGTTTACGCAGCGGTTCGCAGAAAAAAGAAGACGGACGCCTTTGCATTTGCGCCGTTTATATCGGCCTCGACTTTTGTCCTCTACCTGTTTGGCAGACAGATAGGAGGAGTGTTTTTTGGAGATGTATGGAGCAGCCTATGAGAAGAAAGATTATGACAATATCAGTCGGGCGTAATGAGAGCGTAATTTGTATTGTTAAAAACAGAAGGATAATAAGCGTCAGGACTGTCAGGTCCGGAAAGGGAGAAGACGGCAGCAAAGCGGAGATATGGGAAGCATTAGCGGAGAGGGTAAAAAAGAAGTTTCCGGTTGCCGTTGCAGCACCGGACGAAATATGTATTTTCAAAACTGTTTCTCCGGAAAAACGCCGGACTCCGGGCGGGGAATATTTGGAAGAAGAATTTGACGACTATATGAAAAACGGTGAAAAATACAGGTTTGAAACAATGAAAGTAAATCAGAATAATAACAGCGTTTTTCTTGCTGCGGCTATAAGGGAAAAGGATCTGGAGGAGATGATCAGCAGTTTAAAAAACGCCGGACTAAGACCGGTCATTATTACGCCCGAAAGGATAGCTCTGTCGGAGCTGCTTCGCAGAGGCGGAAAAGACGGAAAACAGATTTTTGCCGGACTATTTGAAAAACGTCTTGTAATGAAGCTTTTTGACGATTATCTGTGCGTTGCAACGTGTGAGATTGAATATGAAGGCAAAACGCCCGGCAAAATAGCGGAAGAGGTTTTGGAGGCGATAAGATATTACGCAGAAAAAGGCATGGCTGAAAACGGCGCCGGAATAATAGTTTACGGCGAGATTGAGATTAATTCCGCTATATTAAAAGCTATCAGACAGGCCGGGATAAACGCCATGAGCATCAAGAGCCTGATTGATTCCGGGATGGATATAAAAACAGCTTCAATCTCGGCACTTGAAATAGGAGCGGCCTGTCTATGAAAAACACAATTAATTTTGTTTCCGGGGCCGAGATACGGGCAATTACGCTGGTAAAACCTCTTACTGTTTCGATTCTTATTCTGGCGGCTGCGGCAGCGGCTTATTTCGGAATCATCAGAAAGTATACGGAGATAGCTTCGCTGTCTTCGCAGTTAAACGAACTGCGCAGTGAAACTGCTGTGTTAAGAGCTCAAAATGAAGAATATGATCAGGTGAGGGAGGAATACCTGCTCTACGGGGATTCTTATCTGACAGAAGACGAAGCGTATCTTGCGGACAGGACGTTTGCGCTTGAAATTATGGAAAAATATCTTTTGAGCAGTGGGAATCCTTCAAAACTGCAGCTTGCCGGAAATGAAATCGCCGCTTCCGTATTTGGATTTGACATGGCAGATGCGTCCAGAGCAGCCGAAAAAATGATGAATGAATGTGATGGCGTGATTTTTGCCGCTACCAGAAGCGCGAGAGGAACGGATGAGGAAGAAAGCTATATCGAAATGCAGATCTCTCTCGTAAAAAGTGACAGGGACGGTAGATAAAATGAAGAGCAAGGCATTAAAAGTGTTGTTTGCAGTTCTGATAGTTCTGCTGCCGGCGCTGGCGTATTACAGATTTGTTTTCGTTCCCTGCGGCAGGGAAAAAGACAGGCTTCTGAACGAGATATCACTTTCCGAAGAGGAGCTTTCGGAGGAACAAAGCAAAAATGCTTCGCTTGAGGAGCTGCGCTCCCGGGTTGAATCGGGAAAGAAAAAGGGAAGCGTTGTTTATGATTACGATAACGCTTTTAATGAACTTAATTTTCTTTCGGAAACTCTTGGCAGCGTGCCGGATTACAACCTGGGCTTCGGTGAACCTTTTACAGAGGATGGCATTTTTGCCAGGAGGTCGGTGGACGTATCTTTTGTGGCTGAAAACTATGCCCAGGCAAAGGAAATTCTGAAAAGAATGGCAAATTGTCCTTATCGCCTGATTGTAAAGGATGTAAGTATTGTTCCCGACAGATCAGGAGGAAAGAGCGCTATTACTCTTGAAAATGATTGCAGAGTAAGCGTTTCGACTCAGGTGGTTTTTGTTGAATTGTGCGAAAACTCTGATAATAAATATGGATTAAAGGATCTGTCGCAGTCCGCGTCAGGCCGGCAAGGAGGATAAATGAAAATAAACAAAAAAGGCTTTGCTCTCGGCGAAATGCTCGTGGTTCTCGGAATAACTGCAATTATATCCTCGATATCGCTCGTTGGTGTGAGTGTTATGAGCACAAATTCTAAAATGAAGAGAGCGGACTCTGCAGCGAAAGCAGTCTTTACAGCAGCTCAGAGCGTTTTGCTCGAATATACGGATAACGGAAAATGGGAAAAATATCGTGAGGCGGGAGATTTCCCCGGCAGCAGGATGAAGGAAGAACCTTCCGATTTCGGATACTGGCTGTCTTTTGAAGATGATGAGAGCGTTTCTGAGGATTATGTTTTTTCGGAAAAAGACGGGAATATGTACGCCTGCAGGGCGGACGAGCTGATTAACCTGCGCGGTGTTCTGGACGATGAATTGATTTCGGGAGCGGGCTGCTTTATTGAGTACAATGCGCGGGCGGCTGTGGTCTATTCCGTGATATACATATATGAAGAAAAGGAAGTTGAATACGAGGAAATCTTTGCTCTGCTGCAGGAGCGCGGAAGAATGAGCGAAACTGTCGGCTCCGGAGAGGCGAGAGAATACAGAAAGAATCTTTCTGTAAAGGGCAGAAAGGTCTGCGTCGGTTATTACGGAGGCGGTCTCGGAAAATGCTTTGACGAGATTAAACTGTTCCCTCCGGCTGTGCGGATAGTTAACGGCGAAAAACTGACAGTATATATAAAAGACGAAAACTCCGCTGCTCCGGACAGAAGGCTGTATCTGAGAATAGAGGGCAAAAGCAGCGGTGCAGAAACCGGGTTTTATATCGACAAAGAAGAGGGACTTATGATTGGCGACGAAAAAGTTTTTACTGTTGATTATGATGGATTGACAGGAGAAACAGTCATTGTTCTTGACAGCATAGTGCCGCTTCCTGATTGTGAAAACAGGCATTTTCTGAACATCGCTGGAAACGGGTTCTGCCCGGGAGAAGACATTGTCTTGACGGCGTCACTACGAAGCACGGAGTTTGTAACGAGGGACGCCTACGCAAGCGAAGAAGTCTGCTCGCTGTTTGAGAATAATCAAAACGGCAAAGTGACTATTTCTGCAATCAGACATCTTGAAAACCTGGATTATTGCATAGGGGGATTTAAGGCTGAGGCGCCTTTTGAGGCTGAATTGACATGCGACCTTGATTTTGCCTCGTCATATCCTCAGGAGCTCATAATCAGCTCCTTCATGGATGAAAACGGGAGCAGCATCAGAGCGAAGGGCGGCTTTTATCCGGTGTCGAATATATATCTTCGGGCATTTAACGGAAACAATCATGTAATCAGCGATTTTTATATTTTCGGAGAAGATCTGAGGTACGCGGGGCTTTTTGGAGAGCTGGGGGACTGTGAAATAACCGGACTCGGCCTTGTTTCAAAGAATCACAGTGAAATGCCGTTTATAAAAACAGATGAAGACACCGAAAGCGTGGGAGCTTTTGTCGGCACGGCGGAAAACCTGACGATAACAGAATGTTTTTCAGTGATGACTATTGAGTCATGTGCGGAGAATACAGGCGGTTTTGCAGGGCGGGTAAAACGTGACGCAAAAATCATCTGTTCGTATGGAGGAGGCAGAATAGACGAAGAAAGCCTTTTTTATTCAAAAGATAAAGCCAATATCTCGGCGACCGCAGGTGGTGACTTGGAAAAATGCTGCGTCGGAGGCTTTGTCGGAAGAACGGGAAGCGGCAGAGAATTGACAATTGAACGCTCTTTTTCGACGCAGTCAATCGGAGTCATGGTCGATGGTCAGGCGGACGCATGTGAATTGTGTCTCGGAGGGTTTGCCGGAAAGGTTCCGGGAATTGCTCTGACCGATGAATACAGTTATTATGCTGCTCCAGTTCTTTGCATGGCCGGAGCGGACATCACGGTAAAAATCGGAGGATTATTCGGAAACGTGCCGGACATGGCCGGAGAAGCTGCTTCATCATATGTTGAATACTTTGCAGCTTGGAGCGGAAAGAATCCGGAAGAGATGATAAAAGCCGGAATGGCGACAGATATAGAAGGACTCAAAAATGCCGCCAGAGAAAACATAGCCGGCGCTACGCTGCCATTTTGCCCTCTGCTTGATGATACGGATTATCCTTTTCCAGAGATTACCGGCATCGGAACATACTACGGGGACTGGCAGGATACCTATGAAAAAGTTGTTATAACGGTCAAAAACGGCATAGGAATAAAAACTGCTCACTGCAGCTTTGAAAGCCGCTACGGCGAGACAATTGATCTTAACGGCTGCGGTTTTGAACCGGCGGAAGGATATGAGAATACCGGATTTTTCATCCTGAACGGCGGAGGAACTCTTTATGAAGGCGGTATATATAAAACGGGAACTGCCGATGCTTTAATTGAGTGCCGTGCTGGTGGGCTCCTTCCTCCCATAATCAATACTGCCGGAGGAGGTAATTACGTCAGCGGCTACAAGGATGCGGTCATAAGTGTGTGTAACCTCAGAAAATATGAGCCGGGCCTTGGTATACGTATAGTCTACAGGTTTTACAGGACCTGCGGTGACGAATCGGAAAAGGAGTTTCTGAGAGAGGTGGCAGTGTCTGTAAACGATGCTTCAGATGCGGCCTGCACCTGTTCCGTAGACAAAAACGCTTTTTTAGGAACAAAAGAATACTGCGTCATGGCCTGCGCCTATGATGGCTGCTTTTACTCGGATGAGATTTCTTCAGAGTCTATAGAAATAACTATAAGCCGCGTCAGAGTTGTTTTTGACGCCGGAGCTGTCGGCAGAGCACCCCTGGACGCGAGGCTTACGGGAGCGGCATACGCCTTTGTGGCTTATGGTGACTCAAAATTATATGCCGCGGAAACCGGTGAGGAAGAGGCTGTTTTTGGTGCTGAAAGGAGCAATCACCTTTTTACGGGATGGCTTGATGAAAACGGAAACAAACTGACAGATGCGTCGGGCGTTTTCGATAAATCTATGAAAACAGCATATTATGAAAAAGGAGTCTTTAAGCCGGTTACAGCAGAGGATATCAGACTGGTAGCAGGATGGAGATTTTTAAGGCAGATGATAACTCTTGACGCCGGTTTCGGAGGCTTTTATTAAGAGGTGGAATTATGACAAAAAGACTGAAAATCAGAATGATTTTATTCTTTATACTCGCGCTGACAGTTGCCGTTTTTTTTGTCACTGACGAAGGAACACGGGCGCTTGATTCGCCGGAGATACAAAGCTTTATACTGGAAAATCTGGACGAAACGCTGATAAAAAAAGAAACCGGGCTTCCGCTGTCAGAGGTCGCTTATCTCACGTCGAAAAGCACGTATGTAAGAGAAGAGCTTTTGGACGAATCGGAAAAGAAGCTCGACACTTATTTTGAAAAGGTCAGAAATGAGGGACTGTCTGATGAATACGTCCTGACTTCAGCGACGTCTCTGCCGCTTTTTGATATTGATGAAAGCTCGGAATATGTTGTCGGCTGTTTGTGCGGTCCGGACGGGATTCTTGACGTGGCTTTTGCTGAAAACAATGATGAAGGCGTGGTTCTTGACGAAGAAATCTATGATGAAAGTACGGGACTGGTTTATATCAGGAAAAGCGATCTCTGGAGATTTATGGACGGTGAGATACTGACGGACTATGTCCAGATTCAGACGCTCAGGAAATACCGCGACGGAGAGGAGGATTCTTTTACCGTCAGACAAAACAGCGAAGGAAATGAAACGCGCAGAGTCGTAGTGACAGGAGAGCTGACAGCACCGGATACAGAAATTCTTCTGGATATTCCAAAGGAGAGAATTATTTCGGAAGAAGACATAAGCGTTCGCATAAACGGTGCTCAGGTGCCGGTTGATGAGTCTTTTTATGAAATAAGCGATGACAGGCTTTCGCTAGATATCTCGCCGGCCAACATCAGCGAGATATCGGTCGAAATTGCTGATGAAAAGGGGCTTTTCTCGCCGCAGACCGTTTTAGCGTATTCCACCGGCACATCGGACTCCTCAGCGTTTCCAACCTGGAAAAGACATGCGAACGTGGGGGATTATTGCGAGTTTACCGCGAAATGGGCCAACGGCAGCGGGAAAAACGACAACCCCGGGACGTATAATGCGGTGCAGGTTATCAGCGGAAATGCGACCGGAGTGCAGACAGAGTTTTACAACAAGATAATATCAGGCGATCCGACAGTTGCCGGGTGGATTACGGGAGAGTACAGCAGTGGAAAAACCAACATATATAAACCCTCGTCCGGCTCCTCAAACACCTTCAGGGATTATAAAATAAAAGCCGGTACGATATCCGCTGACGCTTCGTCGGCTTCTAATCCCTATTTTGCACAATGGCTTGGCAGTATAAACTGCACCGTCTCAATGTCCTGCGCGGAGGTAAAAACCGCGGCATCGGTGGGAGAAGGCACTATAAATCTGTCTGCTATTGTCTCCGAGGTGGGGAGCGATTATGTACTTGTGACGTTCTGTTCATGCCAGAGGACTGAGGGAAACAGCTCAAAACCGGGAACTGGACAGGTTCTTTGCGGTACTTTTGCCATCAGCTATGCTCCGGAATATGCAATTATCCGTTACAATGCAAACGGAGGAACGGTTAACCTGCCGTATTCCCTTTCAACAGCCGGTTTTATAAACAGAAACGGCGCTTTGTTTGAAGACAGGTGGGAGCTTGATCTTACAAAAACCAATGGACTTGTGAACGCGTCGAGCTTTAAGCTGACGAGACCGGGCTTTGGATTTTCGGGTTACTGGAACACAAAACCCGATGGGAGCGGGACGAGCTATGAACAGGATGACCGTAAAGTAGTGTTTCCCTCGCCGGGCATTCTGAACCTTTATGCGATATGGACCAGGAATAAAGGAACAGTCACCTTTGATTTAAACGGAGGCGAATGGGGAGGAGAGGTAATGGCCGAAACTTACGAAATGTATTATGACAGCATTTTTGCAGTTCCGGTTCTATCCATCAAGGACGAACCAAAAAAGGAAGGATTTGCTTTCGTGGGGTGGTCGGATTCTCCGGACGGAACTGTGAAATTTGATTTCGGCGATGAAATAAAGCGAAAGGACACCGAGCCCTTTGATTTGAGACTTTACGCGGTATGGGAGGAAGCCGCGGCAACGGACGCCGTATGGAGCGAATACCTGAGCCCTGTCACCTATGAAAATGCCGATACCGGGGATATGACAGTCAAGCGAATTACGCCTCCAAAGCATCATTATTATCGGTTTGTCGGATACTATACGGAAAACGGTGAGCAGGTTATCGACAGCGAAGGCAACATTATTGAAAACGATATAGACGGATATGCTCTCGGTGGAACGTTTGTCAACAAAAACCCTATTGTGCTTTATGCGAAATTTGAGTGACTGAAAAGTGAATGTTTTGTGAAAACAGTGGCGGTTTTTCTGTTTATCTGATAGAGTATCCCCGAAAGAATACTTCCGGAAAGGAGAAACGCCATGGACGGATACAAGATACTTGTCGTAGATGACGAAGAGCGTATTCGCAGACTTGTAAGAGATTTCCTCGTGAGAGCCGGACATATTGTAAAGGAAGCTCCTGATGGAGAAAAGGCTCTCGAAATCTTTTATGAAGACAAGGGCATTGACCTTATAATACTTGACGTTATGATGCCCAATCTGGACGGCTGGGAGACGCTGGAGATAATTCGTGAAAGTTCACAGATTCCAGTGATTATGCTGACAGCCAGATCCGAAGAGATGGACGAATTAAAAGGCTTCAAACTCGGTGTGGACGAGTATATCACAAAGCCCTTCAGCCCAAAGATTCTGGTTGCGAGAGTAGAGGCGGTTCTCAGACGAGCGAATGCGAATTCTCAGGATGTGACTGAAATAGGCGGTATAACGCTTGACAAAGTGGCGCGAAGGGTTCTTATTGACGGCGAAGAAATCGAGCTCAGCTTTAAGGAGTTCGAACTTCTGGCTTATTTTGTCGATAATAAGGGAATTGCCCTGTCCAGAGAAAAAATCCTGAACAACGTATGGAATTATAATTATTTCGGCGATTCCAGAACGATTGACACACATGTAAAAAAATTACGCAGCAAAATGGGAGAGAAAGGTGACCTTATAAAAACCGTATGGGGAATGGGGTATAAGTTCGAGGCATAGCTATGAAACGGTCTATCAGAGCCAGATATACGCTGATAATAGTAGGTGTTCTGGTCGCGGTTCTTGCCGCGGTTTTTCTGTTCGTAAATTTCGGATTGGAATCTTTTATTGCAAACAGCAAAGTGCGGAGAATTGAAAGCACTATAGATGTCATAGAAAACGCGGTCGAGGACGGTTTTTCCGAGACCACGTCTTTTGGCCTCATGAAAATCGCTTCGCAGAACAATTTCGGAATCAGTATTTATCACAAAAACGAAGGGTTTTACACAAAGGCTTTTTCGACGAATTTTAATCCCGAAACTATAGAAAAACGCTTTGTTTCATTTATCAGCAGCGAGGGATTTGAGGTTGAAGAAATCTTTGAACAGGAAGACGAGTATGTCATATACAGGATATTTGACAACCGTATGAACGGTCAGCAGATAGAATGCATGGGCAGTGACGGAGATTACTATTATGTAATTACGACTTCTATGGCCGGCATTACAGACAGCGTTCAAACGGTCAGCCTGTTCCTGCTTTTTGCGATAGTAATCGGAGCAGTGGTGGCGGCAGTCATCGTCTATGTGGTCTGCAGAAAGATTACAAAGCCGGTGGTGGCTCTCGCGGTTCAGTCCGAGAAAATTTCAAACCTTGATTTTTCCGGCAGATACGCAGGCAAATCCTTTGACGAGATAGGAATCCTCGGAACAAATATCAATAAGATGTCGGATCATCTCAAACAGACAATTGATGAGCTGAAGGAGGCCAATACAAAACTTGAGGCTGACATCGCAGAAAAGGAAACAATCAACAGGGCGCAGAGGGAGTTCCTTGGAAACGTATCGCACGAGCTTAAGACTCCTATTGCCCTTATTCAGGGATATGCCGAGGGGCTCAGGGACGGCATCGCCGATGACCCCGAAAATGCCAGATTTTACACGGACGTTATCGTGGACGAGGCAAACCGCATGAACACCATAGTTAAAAGACTTCTGAACCTCGACGAAATCGAATCCGGTAGAATTGAGCCGGTTTTGGAAGATTTCGACCTGGTGGCGGTTATCAAGGGGGTTGTTTCTTCCTCACAGGGACTTTCAAAGGACAAGAAAACAAAAATTAAATTAATAGTTCCCGAAAAGCTGATAGTAAAAGCCGATGGATTTATGATAGAACAGGCGCTGATAAACTACTTTAATAATGCCTGCAATCACGTGTCGGACGATGGGACAATTGTTGTGACGGCAAAGGAAAACGGCGAAAATGGAGCATATGTGTCGGTTTTTAATACCGGAAAACAGATTCCGCAGGAAGATATGGACAGGTTGTGGGAGAAATTCTACAAGGTTGACAAGGCACATACCAGAAGCTACGGAGGCAGCGGAATAGGGCTGTCAGTGGTGAAAACAATAATTGACGCCCATCACGGAAGAGTGGGCGTCGAAAACGCAGAAGATGGCGTGGTTTTCAGCTTTACGATTTAGAGTCGCGACTTAGCAGAGAGTATTTGCATCCGCAGTAGTCCTGCCGGTAGAGGCCGTATTCTTTTGAAAGCTGAATGGATCTGAGGTATCCGTCCTTCTTCTTAAAATCAGAAAAAACCCATGGAATATCATAACGTGCAGAAAGCCTTTCTCCTATGTCGTTTAGGAGAGAGGCGTTTTTGTGCGGGCTGACTGACAGCGTGGTGGTGAAGCAGTCAAAGCCGTTTTTTGCGGCATACTTCGCTGCTCCGGAAAGTCTCATTTCAAAGCATAAACGGCATCTGTCACCGCCCTCTGGGCATTCCTCGTAGCCTGCGGCAAGGGCGTCGAACATATCGGGATTATATTCGCCCTCGACAAGCGCTATTTCAGCTCCGAACGGGAGAGAATCTATTATCTGTTTCTGCGTCTGAAACCTATGGGTATATTCCTCGGCCGGATAGATGTTGGGATTGTAATAGTAGACCGTAATGTCATAATCCTCATACAGTCTTTCAAGTACCGCGCTCGAGCACGGTCCGCAGCAGCTGTGAAGCAAGAGTCTTTTCTTTGGCATAAGCTTTTAAAAATCCTTAAATCTCATTATGGTTTGACAAAAGCTATAAGTAATGCTATTATATCAATCGAAAGCGGTACTACCGATAGACGGTTTGCCCGTTTTTGTTTAACAGAAAAGACCGTCAAACTTGTTGGGTGTGAGCGGTCTTTTCATTTTATCCAACAAACATTCAAAAATCAACTGCTGAATCATTTTAAGGCAAAGCATTTCCCCTCCCCGGCTCCAAATTTATATAGCGTTTTTTAGCATGTTGTGCTACAATATCTTGTAGTTTGACAGGCTTTTTGCATACAAAGGAAGACGTTATGAACAAAGCATACAGTGAAGTTATTATAGGCGGAAAAACATACACTATAGCAGGTTATGAAAACGAGGAATACCTCCAGAGCATAGCCACATACATAAATGCAAAGCTCAGCGAGCTTAAAAAAACAGAAGGCTACAATCGTCAGAATGCAGATTATCGGAATATGCTGCTGCTGATTAATCTTGCGGACGACTCATTCAGAGAAAGAAAACGCGCATCGGCGCTCCAGACACAGAATGAGCTCCTCGAAAAAGAAATTTACAATCTAAAACACGAACTTATAGCCGGTAGAATGCACAAAAATGACTAAACCCGAACTCCTTTCGCCCGCAGGCTCGCTTGCATGTGCAAAGGCGGCGGTGAACGCGGGCGCAGACGCAATATATATAGGCGGCACCAGATTCGGCGCCAGAGCCTATGCGGATAATCCGGATGATGCAGGACTGATAGATGCCCTGCATTATTGTCATTTCCACGGCAGAAAGATGTATCTGACCGTCAATACACTTTTCAAAGAAAAGGAAATGCCGGAATTATACGAATTCATCCGCCCTCTCTACGAGGAAGGACTGGACGCGGTTATTGTTCAGGATTACGGAGCGGTCGCTTTTATCCGGGAAAATTTTCCGGGACTTGATATTCATGCCAGTACGCAGATAGCTGCGGCAGGTTATTATGGAGCCAGAATGCTCGGCGAGCTCGGCATTTCGAGGCTGATTCTGCCCAGAGAGTCGAGCCTGACCGACATAAAAAGCGTCACCGAGCGAGGCGGACTCGAAACGGAGGTCTTTGTTCACGGCGCTCTTTGCTACTGTGTATCGGGCAAATGCCTTTTCAGCTCAATGCTCGGCGGCAGATCCGGAAACCGCGGCAGATGCGCTCAGGTCTGCCGGCTGGAGTTTGAGGGCGGGCGTCTTCTGAATCTAAAGGATCTGAGCACATTATCCATTCTTCCTGACATCATCGATACAGGTGTGAGCTCGCTAAAGATAGAATGCCGCATGAAAAGTCCTGTCTACACCGCCGGAGTTACGGGCGTGTACAGAAAGTATATTGATATGTACTTTGAGCGCGGGCGCGAGGGCTACAAGGTCAGCAACACGGACAGGCACATTCTGTCAGAGCTTTTTAACCGCGGCGGTTTTACAGAAGGCTATTTCACCTCGCACAACGATAAAAATATGATATTCAAAGGCGAAAAACCGAAGATGCGTATCGTTGATGAAAACATTGTACGAAAAACCGAAGAAAAATACATCAAAAAGGACATAAAAAGAAAGATAAAAGCAAAAGTGACGCTGCGCATCGGTGAGCTCTCCGTGCTGGAACTGGAATGCGGAAAGACGCGTGTGAGCGTTCTCGGTGATATGACGGAGGCAGCAAAGGACAGACCGCTGACCGACGGTGAAATACAGAGCAGAATAGGCAGGCTCGGCGACAGCGGTTTTGAGGCGGAGAGCATTATCGTCGAAACCGACGGAGATGTTTTTCTGCCTGTATCGTCGCTAAACAGGCTTCGCCGCGATGGTGTAAGCGAACTGGAAAGAGAAATCCAAAATGGATATAAACGTACATATTTCTAATCCGGATTACTTTTTCGATCTGCTTAATTACGGGCAGATATCCGGTATATATATCGAGCAGGAGCGAACCACCCCTGAAAGGCTCAGACGATTTGTCAAGGCAGCTCATGAGACGGGAAAAATGCTCTATGTGGCACTGCCTTTTGTCTGGAACACCTCTGCCGGCAAGACTCTTGACAGACAGATTTCCGCTATAATAGGCGCTTTCCCGGACGGCTATCTGATTAGGAACATAGACGAGCTGGGACTGCTTTCGGACAGAAATGCTTCCGGAAAAAAGATTCTCGATGAGGGGATGTATACATGGAATCATTTTGCCATGACGGAGCTGTCCGCTCTCGGCGCCGATATCTTTACCGCACCGTATGAGCTTTCGCTTAAAGAACTCGAGGACAGGTGGCTTTCATATACTGAAATAGTGGCTTACGGCAATTACCCCCTGATGGTCAGCAACAACTGCCTTCGTAAGACTACCGGAAAATGCGTAAAGGAAAAAGACGAATACGGGATTTACAGATTAAAGGACCGGAAAAATGCGAGCTTCCCGGTGGTAAACTGCTGCCGTTATTGCTACAACATCATTTACAACAGCGTCCCGACGTGGCTTTTGGACGAGGAAAGCATCCAAAGAGCGCCGTATATCAGGCTTTCGTTCACAACAGAGTCGAGGCTTGAAATGAAAAATATACTGGACAGGTATTTCGCAGGCGACACCGCCCCGCGCGTTTCAATGACCAGAGGTCATTTTAGAAAAGGAGCTGAGTGACAAACGTTCTGACCGAAATCTCAAAATATCTGATGCTTCTCATCATGATCATATACACGTTTTTCAATTTTATCGCTATCGGCGTTAAGACAGAAAAGCGTCTAAAGAGTCTGTGTTCAAAACAGCTTTTTATGATTATACTGATGCTTGTGCTCGGATATCTGATTATCATTCTGCGAAAAGAGGACTATACCATTATAGCCTTTTTTGCGGTGCAGCTTGTTTTCTATCTGCTTTATTACATTCTTTTTCCCAGATTCTACAAAAAATGCTCGCGCCTTATTGTCAGCAACACGATTATGCTCTTCGGCTTCGGCGTGATGTATCTCACCAGACTGGATTATGCCAGAGCGATAACGCAGTTTTCGATAGGTTCGGCGGCTTTTGCAATCTCAATGCTCGTACCTGTTATCATCAAAAAGCTTAGTGCATTGGCTAAATGGGCGTGGCTTTATGCCATACTCGGCCTCGGACTTCTGGGAGTGGTCTGGCGGCTCGGCTCCACCACATACGGCGCACAGCTTACACTTTCGCTCGGTCCCGTCACCATTCAGCCTTCGGAACTGGTCAAGATATCTTTTGTGTTTTTCACCGCTTCGATGTTTAACAGGAGCCGCACGTTTAAACAGATAGTAATTACCACGGCAGTCGCGGCCGCGCATGTTCTGATACTGGTGGCTTCTACAGACCTTGGCAGCGGCCTCGTTTACTTTGTTTCTTACCTGTTTATGATATTTGTATCTACACACAAGGCGCGTTATTTCGCGGCCGGAATCGGAGCCGGAGCGGTGGCGGCCGTCGGCGCATACGCTGTTTTCGACCATGTCAGAATCCGCGTAAAAATGTGGCTGAATCCTTTTTCGGATTACGAAAACAAGGGCTATCAGATGGCGCAGTCACTATTTGCCATCAGCTCCGGCGGATGGTTCGGGCTGGGTCTGTGCAAGGGCTACCCCACATCCATTCCTCTGGCCCGGAACGATTTTATTTTCTCGGCAATAATAGAAGAGCTCGGAATTATTTTCGCGGCGTGTCTGCTGCTGATTTATCTGGGATTTTTGATCCAGCTGTTCAGAGTTTCCACCAGAATAGACGGCATTTTTTATCAGATTATCGGTGTCGGGCTCGCAGCTATGATAGGTATACAGGTCTTTTTGCATGTCGGCGGAGTGACGGGCATGATACCGTCCACCGGAATAACACTGCCGCTGATCAGTTACGGGGGCAGTTCGGTGCTTTCGACTATGCTTACGATAGGTGTGATTCAGGGTCTTAATATTAAAAGTGACGGAATGACGGCAAAGCAGCGCGCGGAGTTTGAAAACCGTGAGCTCTCTGAAGAATCGCCGGAGGAAATCAGCTTTGAAGAATGACGATCTTTACACAGACGAAATAGAAGAACGCCAGAAAAAGCGCATAGGCCAGAATGTATCGGGATTTATGGAGGACGATGATGATTTTGAGGAGGTCGAAGTCTATGTCCCCGCTGACCCGGCTGATATTCATGTCAAAATAGAAAATCACGAAAATGAATCGAAAAGCGGCTGCGAGCCGGATGCGCCGAAAGAGCCCGAGCCTGCGCCTGCACCTCCGCCTCTTTCTGAAGAGGAGGCAGAAGAGCGCCGCCGCGAGATTCGCCGCAGGATGCTCAAGGGCAAAAAGATTCACCGTGACATCATGCTCTCCACATATTTCTTTGTGGCGCTTTTCGCCGGAATTATCATATATCTCGGGTTTTTTACATATGCGAAGAGCGATGAATATCTCGCGAACGAATACAATTCAAAACGCCAGTCTGTATATGCCGACAAATACATCCGCGGTGATATCGTGAGCAGCGACGGAGAGATTCTCGCTACCACAAAGGTTTCTGAAGACGGCTCGGAAAAGCGGGTTTATCCGTTCAAAAACGTTTTCGCCCACGCAGTCGGCTACAGCACAAAGGGGAACACCGGCATTGAGGCGCTGGCTAATTCATATCTGCTCGGATCGCATATCAATCCGATTTCACAGGCAATCTCGGAATTGAATGGTGAGAAAATACCCGGCGACACCGTTGTTTCCACAATAAACGCCTCGCTGCAGACGGCGGCGTACGACGCTCTGGGAGACCGTAAAGGAGCTGTTATCGTTACTGAGGTTAAGACTGCAAAGGTTCTTGCTATGGTCAGCAAGCCTGATTTCAATCCCGATAAAATCAACGAAATCTGGGACGAGCTTGTCAGCGACGAAACGAATTCAAATCTCGTTAACCGCGCAACACAGGGACTTTATCCACCGGGTTCAACCTTCAAGATTGTCACGCTCCTCGAGTATATCCGCGAGAATCCTGACACCTACGAAGATTTTACATACGATTGTGACGGAACCTACGAAATTGAAGACTACGTGATCAGCTGTTCCAAAAAGACTGAACACGGAAAGCAAAATCTCAAGGAGGCCTTTGCCAATTCCTGTAACGGCGCCTTTGCCGTGATCGGTCAGAGCCTGGATTTGAATGCGCTGCACACCCTTTGCGAAAAACTCGGCTATAATTCAGCACCGGATACAAACATCCTCTCCTCAAAGAGCCGTTATAAACTGACAAAAGAGAATGCTAATCTTTGGAGCGTGCTCCAGACGTCCATAGGTCAGGGAGAAACGCTCACGACGCCGCTTCAGAACCTCCTGATTGTCTCTGCGGTCGCAAACGGCGGCGTCATTAAAAAACCATATCTGATTGATCACATTGAAACCGAAAGCGGCAGTGTTGTAAAAACCTTTGCATCTGAGACGAGCGGTAAGGTGATGACGGCGTCCGAGGCCCGGCTGCTTGGCGAATACCTGCGAAGCGTCGTTACGGAAGGTACCGGAGGCAAGGCTGAGGGAGACGGTTATACCGTTGCCGGAAAGACCGGTTCTGCAGAGTGGTCAAAGGGTAAAGACACCCACGCCTGGTTTGTCGGATATGCCCCGTATGATGACCCCGAGATTGCCGTGAGCATAGTGGTGGAGGACTCCGGCTCAGGCGGAAGTGTGGCGGCACCGATAGCGCGAAAAATATTTGACAAATACTTTGACGGCAATTGATTTTTAACGCAGATATTATATAATTATCAGAGTATTTTTATGAAAGGAAAAACATCATGAGCGAATACCGTGAAAACAACGTTACTTCCCGAAATGAAAGAAGACGCAGAAGACGCCGTCAGGCAATGATCCGCAGAGTTTGTTTTGGCATAATATTTGCGGCGCTGATTGCGCTGATTATTCTCCTTTGCATAAAAATCTTTGGAGGAGGCGGCAGCAGCGAGCAGACCGAAACCACCCCTCAGCAGCAGGGACAATCCTCCGAAAACGGAGAGTCACAGGCTCCCGAAACCGGCAGCAGCAATCAGGCCGCTATAGATGAGGCTGCGATTCTTGCCGCGCAGTATGATTATGACGCCGCTATAGAAAAGCTCAAAGGCATTGCGGGATATCAGGACAAAAAAGAGATTACGGATCTTATTGCTGATTACGAGCTCACCCGCGATACCTGTGTTACAGTAGATATGAGTACTGTTCCGCACGTGTTTTTCCATACACTTATTTGCGATTTTAACCGCTGTTTCAAATCATCCCACAACCAGTCTCTGATGAACGGCTACAATGCGTGGATGGTCACGGTAGATGAATTTAAAGAATGCATTCGTCAGCTTTATGACCTCGGCTACGTCATTATTAATATCGGCGACAGCTACACAAAGGACGCGGACGGAAATTACAGTATGTCCACGGATGTAAAGCTTCCCACCGGCAAAAAGGCATTGATTCTTTCATATGACGACACGTGCTATTACTGCCAGTATATGGACTGGGGAATGGCTGACCGCGTCATTCTCGATGAAAATGGAGATCTTAAATGCGAATATACCGATGAGAGCGGCAATACCACCGTCGGCGACTACGACCATATCCCGATTCTGATAGATTTTTGCCGTGAGCACCCGGATTTTGCGTGGCACGGTCACAAAGGCACGCTCGCGCTTACCGGATATGACGGAATCCTCGGCTATCGCACCGAGTTCCGTATGTTTGATTATCCCACCGGTGACGAGACCGCGTGGCTGCAGGCAAATCCCTGGTGTCAGAAGAGCGAAATAGAGACGTATAAAGAACAGGCGAAAGTCATTGTTCAGGCGCTCAAGGATAACGGCTACGAGTTCGCCAGCCATACATGGGGACACCGTCACGCTGACCAGAAGGGCCTTGACTGGCTCAAGCAGGACACCGAGTGGTGGTGTGAGAGAGTTGAAAGCCTGACCGGAGATACCGATATCTTTGTATTCCCTCACGGGGGCGACATCGGAAGTGGAGATGACTACACCTCTTCAAACGAGAAATACTCTTACCTGAAGAGCATGGGATTCGGCGTTTTCTGCGGTGTTGACGGAACCTCTCTCTACTGGAATCAGTACCGCAGCGGCTATGTTCGCCAGTCGCGTATCAACATCGACGGCATCAATATGTATCAGACACTTCAGGGCAAAGCCACAGCCCTTACAAAACTCGGCCTCGACGTTGAAAAGATTTTTGACACGCGTCGTCCTACACCGATTACCGCGAGCTGAAGCGGCAGTTGATGCCGTGTAAGAGAGGAGAGACAAATCGCTTGATTGTCATTGTTTTTAACAGCATATTGCTTGGATTGGGCCTTGCCATGGATGCCTTTTCGGTATCCGTGGCGGAAGGACTGGCCGAGCCTGAAATGAAAAGCAGCAGAATGTTCCTGATCTCCGGAACGTTCGCTGTTTTTCAGTTTGCCATGCCTGTTATCGGATGGCTGCTGATTCTCCTTTTGGTAGACGCTTTTGAGGGGCTGGCAAATGTGGTGCCTTTTATTGCTTTTGCACTTCTGGCATTTATCGGCGGCAAAATGATATTGGAGTCAATGAATCAGCGAAAAACCGAAAATGCCGCTGTTACTTCCATTCCCGGATTGCTTGCTCTGGGGCTGGCCACCTCTCTGGATGCTTTGTCCGCCGGCACCACCATGACTGAATACGACCGCACACAGGTGATTATCGGCTCTCTGATTATCGGCGCTATGACATTGATCGTTTGTTTTTCGGGAATTATTATCGGCAAAAAAATAGGAGACAGGTTTTCATCAAAAGCAGGAATTCTCGGCGGCTGCGTTCTTTTGAGCATCGCCTTAAAATCACTGATTGAAGGAATTATTAATTTATTATAAAGGGGTTTTGAAATGGGAAAAGCGTTAATTGAGTTGAAAAACATCACAAAAAGCTACGACGGCGTCACGGTGCTTGATGATTTTAATCTTACCGTAAACGAAAACGAGTTCATAACGCTGCTCGGACCGTCGGGCTGCGGAAAAACGACGACGCTTCGTATTATCGGCGGTTTTGAAAAGCCAGACGAAGGCCGCGTTTTCTTTGAAGGTCAGGACATCACAGAGCTTCCGCCGAACAAGAGAAACCTCAATACAGTTTTTCAGAAATATGCTCTTTTCCCTCATATGAATATTGAGGAGAATATCGCCTTTGGTCTGAAAATCAGCAAAAAATCAAAAGATTACATAAGGGACAAAATAGATTATGCGTTAAAACTTGTTAATCTTGACGGTTTCGGCAAACGCAGCATTGATTCTCTTTCCGGAGGACAGCAGCAGCGTATCGCCATCGCCCGCGCCATAGTAAATGAGCCAAAGCTCCTGCTTTTGGACGAGCCGCTGGGCGCACTTGATCTGAAGCTACGCCAGGAGATGCAGTATGAGCTTATCAGGCTCAAAAACGAGCTTGGCATTACTTTTATCTATGTTACGCACGATCAGGAGGAGGCTCTGACCATGTCGGACAAGGTCGTTGTAATGAACCAGGGCTACATCCAGCAGATGGGCACCCCGGAGAATATTTATAACGAACCGGAGAACGCTTTCGTAGCCACATTTATCGGCGACAGCAACATTGTGCCGGGCACCATGGTAAAGGACAGACTCGTCAATATCCTCGGTGCGGATTTTCCTTGCGTGGATGAGGGGTTTGGTGAAAACAAACCCGTGGACGTGGTCATTCGCCCAGAGGACGTCATTTTCAGAGCTCCCGGCGAGGGCAGAATCGATGGCGAGGTTTCGCATATAATATTCAAAGGCATGCACTATGAGATGGAGGCCATGGCCGGCGGCTTCGAATGGCTGATACAGGGCACAAAGCCCTACGAGGTCGGCGAGAAGATCAGTATCGATGTGGATCCGTTCAACATACAGATTATGAACAAGCCGGAGTCGGAGGATGAGGAGGCAATAAAATTCGATGAATAAAAAAGCGTTGTCTGCCCCTTACGTGATATGGATTATAGGCGGGACGCTCATTCCGCTCGCGTTGATGCTGTATTACGGTCTGACCGACGGCGAAGGCTCGTTTACTTTGTCGAATATTCTGGCGATAGGCGAACCCGGCCATCTGAAGGCGCTTCTTACCGCGCTGCTTCTTGCAGCCGTCAGCACCCTGATTTGTTTTTTGCTTGCCTTTCCTATCGCCGTGCTTCTCAGGCGGGTAAAGCGCGCAAAAGGGCTCATTATTTTTCTGTTCCTGCTTCCCATGTGGATGAACTTTCTGCTTCGCACGATGGCGTGGCAGGTGCTGCTGGAAAAGGGCGGCGTCATCAATTCAATCATCAGCTGGCTTGGCTTTGAAAAGCTCAGGCTGATAAACACGCCCGGAGCAGTTATTATGGGTATGGTTTACGACTTTCTGCCCTTTATGCTGCTTCCGATAAATAACGCCGTTTCGAAAATTGCACTTTCCACCACGGAGGCCGCATATGATCTGGGCGCATCGGAGATGCAGGTAGTTTTCAAGGTTGTTCTGCCGCTTTCCGTTCCAGGCATCGTCAGCGGCATAACCATGGTCTTTGTCCCTGCGCTCACCACCTTCGTCATTTCCAACATGCTTGGCGGCGGAAAGATTTATCTTATCGGAAACATCATTGAGCAGGAGTTTACGGTGGGAGACAACTGGAATCTCGGAGCCGGACTTTCCATTGTTATGATGGTGTTTATTTTGATCAGCATGCTGTTTATAGCAAAATTTGACAAAGACGTGGAGGAGGATCTTGCCATATGAAAAAACACGGCGCCCTCCGCGTAATATATCTTGTTCTGATTATTATCTTCCTCTACGCGCCCATCTTCACGCTGATGGTGCTGTCTTTTAACGAGGGCAAATCCATGGGCAAATGGACCGGTTTTTCACTACGGTGGTATGCTTCGATGTTCTCGGACGAGGAGATTATGGAAGCGCTCGGAAACACGGTGTTTATTGCCCTGGTTTCCGCTCTTGTTTCCACTGTCATCGGCACGGCGGTCTGCATCGCTCTTCCCCGCATGAACAAAAAGATCCGGGACGCATTTCTGGCACTGAACAATATCCCTCTGCTTAATGCGGACATCGTTACCGGTCTTTCACTTATGCTGGCTTTTGTCGCTTTTGGTGTCTCGCTCAGCATGGGAACAGTTATTCTGTCTCATATTACATTCTGTATTCCTTATGTAATACTGAGTGTGCGTCCGCGCGTAAAGCAGCTCGGAAATACCGGTTACGAAGCGGCTCTCGATCTCGGAGCTACGCCCGGGCAGGCGCTTTTCAAGGTTATTTTGCCTGAAATTCGTCCGGGCATCACCGCCGGGTTCCTGATGGCATTTACCATGTCGGTGGACGATTTTATCGTAACGCATTTTACCAGAGGAGCCGGCGTGAACACGCTTTCGACGCTCATCTACGGACAGGTGCGCATTGGAATCAGACCGACGGTTTACGCGCTTTCCACAATAGTTTTTGTGACTGTCCTTATTGTACTTGTTCTTGCTAATGTTTTTCAGGGGAAGGGCGCCAGGGCGCGGCAGGGTAAACGGATATGAATAATACAAAAATGATTTCACGTTTTTCATTATTTAAGCGCATGGTGCTGTTTGCAATTATTATTTCAATGCTTTGCACTATGCTTTCTGCCTGCTCATCATCAGGTGACGACGAAGATACGGCCACCGTCGGCGAGAACGGCGTTGTTTATGTCTATAACTATGGCGATTATGTGGATCCCGATGTGGTCGATATGTTTGAAGAAGAAACCGGTATAAAGGTTATTTATGATACATTTGATACGAATGAGGAAATGTATCCCATTATCAGTAGCAGCTCCGTAAAATACGACGTCGTGGGAGCAGGAGATTATATGGTCGAAAAGATGATTCAAAACGACCTGCTTTCCGAGATAAATCACGACAACGTGCCTAATTTCAAATACGCGAGCGAGATGTGCCTGGAGTTTGCCGAGGGGTATGACCCGGGGAATGTTTATTCCATGCCTTATACCTGGGGCACAGTGGGAATACTCTACAATTCCCGCAATATTCCTGATGGCGAAATCACTTTATGGTCCGACCTCTGGAAGGACAAATACTACGACGACATTATGATGATGGACAGCCTTCGCGACGGATTAATGATTCCGCTTAAGATTCTCGGTTGCTCGTGCAATACTTCGAACGAAGATGAAATCAGTAAGGCGGCAGATAAACTGATTGAGCAAAAGGAACTCGTCTATAAATACGCCACGGATGCCATCAGGGATCTGCTTTTGAACGAATCAGCAAATATCGGCGTAATCTATTCGGGCGAGGCAATCTATTGCCAGGAAGATGACGAGGATATGCACTACGTCCTACCGGAAGAGGGCTCGAATATCTGGTTTGATACCTGGACCATTCCAAAGGTCGCCGAGAATAAAGAGAACGCAGAAAAATGGATCAATTTTATGTATCGACCCGATATCGCGCTTAAGACCTACGAATATCTGCATTACGGAACGCCCAATGTCGAGGCTGAAAAGATGATAGCTGAGCTCTACCCCGAAGACTTCGAAAACCCCGCTCTTTTCCCGGACGAGTCCCTGATTGCAAAGTGCGAGACCTACCATTATCTCGGTAAAGAAACCGACGCGATATATAACAAATACTGGAAAAAATTCAAAGCGTCGTAGTTTTTTGCAATACTACGCCGCTTAACCCCGCGTCATTAACCGAAGAAAAAAACCAATTAATGTAAAATAACGCGAAACCGATATTGGAGCACGCATGATAAAACAGTTTAAGAAGTCGCTTATAATATTGTCAGTAATCATTCTGGCCTTTTCGGCAAACACCTTCGCCGTCACAAAGGGCGCTGACGTTGTATACAGTGAAGTTGCGGAAGAAAAGGGACTTACTCTCGGTCTCGCGTCGCGTGAGCTGTTCAATTACCGTTCCGAAATAGCCTGGCCGGACGGACCGGAGATAGACGCGGAGGGTGCATATCTGGTTGAAATCAACACAGGATCCGTGCTTTACAGCAAAAGCTTTAATCAGCAATTCTATCCTGCAAGCATCACTAAAATTTTGACCGCGCTCGTGGTAATAGAAAACTGTGATAACCTTGATGAGATGGTCACATTTTCAAAGAATGCCGTTCACGATATAGAGGAAGGCGGTTTTTCGTGGATATGCGAGGTGGGTGATCAGCTCAGCGTGCGCGACTGTCTCTATGCGCTTATGCTTCATTCCTCCAATGAATGCGCCTACGCGCTGGCAGAGCATTTTGGCGGCTCAATCCAGAGATTCACCTCCATGATGAACGAAAAAGCTAAAGAAGTGGGCGCGTACAATTCAAATTTCGCCAATCCTCACGGGCTTACAAATCCTGACCATGTAACCACGCCGCACGACATGGCATGCATCATGTGGGCAGCCATTCAGAATCCTGTATTTCTCAAGATAGACTCGACCGTGACATACAGAACCGCCCCCACGACGACCAATCCGGAGGGCTTTTTCTGCAATATGCGCCACTCCATGATGCGCAACACGGATTACCACGACGACAGGGTCATTGCGGGAAAAACAGGATATATTTCCGCAGCAAAGAACACCCTCGTGACGTATGCGAAAGACGGAGACAAAGAACTGATTGCCGTTGTAATGCGGACAAACGGCACCGGACAGGCGTGCATAGATACCAAAAAACTGCTTGACTACGGATTTAATTCATTTGAAATTACGCCTGTTCCATCCGGGGTGGAGCTCGATGCGTTGAAGAGTGAGATTTCGCAAAAGGCTACTGACCTCGCGATAGAAGGCGTGTCATATGATGACACCATAGATATTATTCATCCAAAGAATTCATCCGTTCCTGAACTGAAATGGTCCATGGAGCTTTCAGACAGCAACGAGGGCTCGGCTGAAAGAAAAGGCGAAATCACATTCTTTTTAGGCGAAAAAGTAGTGGCAAAGAGAGATATTTCGGTTTCATTTATTCAGCCTGCTTCGCAGGAAGAGTCACAGGAAACACTGCCGGACACTTCCGCTCCCGAAATCTCGTCTTCAAAAACCATTTTAATTGTGATTCTGTCTGTGGCTGCCGCGGCGCTTATTGCTACCGCCGTGATATTCATTAAAATCAGTTCCCGACCCAAAACACGCGAAAAAGGAACTTCCAGACGTAAAAAATAAACCCGAAGCATCTGCTTCGGGCGAGCCTCCTGCCGGATTCGAACCGGCGACCTACGCATTACGAATGCGTCGCTCTACCAGCTGAGCCAAGGAGGCGATAGAAGCGCCCGCTTTTTGCGGGCGCGTAAATAATACGATAAAAAACATTCTTTGTCAACAAGCAGTTTTCGTCAAAAAGGCGATTTACTGCTCTGCAAAAGTGGCAGAGGCAACAAGCTTTTCAGTCAAGAGTGAAGCAATAACAGAATGCAGCATTGCCTCGGTGCTCATTGTCTTTTCGAAATTCTCATAATATGTCTCGAAGTTCTTTTCTCCGTAATAATCCTTTAGGAAAGCCTGTACATCGTCCATTGTGGGAACGAACTCCTGCTGTTCGGCAATTGCCTGGAATATCAGCTCAAGCTTTATGCTGTCGTTCAGGCTGTCCTTGTTTGCCTCATAGTAAGCGTCGATGCTGTCATAACCCTGCGATGCCAAATAAGAATCCATGGGATAGTTGCTGTTGGCGGCGGAGAGAGAAATGCTCCACTCAAAATATACTCTGCCGTAGTTTTCTGCAACTTCGGGAATCTCTGCAACTGTGGAGTTCTCCTGTAGGTACTGGGTGACATAATCTTTTGACTTGGTCTCGCGGTAGGAGTCTCTGATGCCCTGCTTTAAATCTTCCAGGGTAGACCAGCCGCTTTCGATATAGTTTTTCTTTACGAAATCATCGTCAATCTCGGGAGTTACGGTCTCGACAATATATCTGATGCTGACTACGAACAGTGCGTCTTTCCCCTCAAGGTCGGGATTGTTCTGATACGGAGTCGGGAAGGTGACATTCACATCTACGGTCTCGCCGGGCTTATGTCCGATGAGTTGCTCCAGAAAATCATCAATATAGCTCGTAACGCCGATAGTAACATCCGTACCGGAATCGCCGGTCGCGCCGCCGGCAAAAGCTTCGCCGTCAATGTAGCCGGTGTATACGATGTGAACGGTGTCGCCGTCGGCTACTTCTCTGTCCGTGACCTGCTTTTCGGAAGCACTCTGCGAAGCAATGTATTCGAGGCTGCTCTGCAGTTCTTCATCCGAAATAGTATAGACATCATGCGGGATGGTAATTGCGGAGATGTCGGCTAAAGTGACCAGCTCCGTTGCAGTGACGTCTTTATAATAGCCGCGTGAGTCAATATAGGACGATGCATCCAAAAACGGCAAATCGACTACTGAAGAATCATCGTTGATATCGGAATCATCCCTTGTACTTGCTTCGGTCGCGGGCTCTTTGGATGAGGAAGTTTCTTCATCGTCTCCACATGCCGCGAGAGAAAGAACCATGATTATTGCCAATATAAGCGCTGAAAATCTTTTTAAAATAGACATATAAACTCCTTTCGGGTCAAAACATATGCTTAAATATTATAACAGATATTGGGCGCTTGTTGTATAAAAAATACTGTGTTCATTATTAAAAAAATAATGACAAAATCAGCGCTTCTCATTTATAATAGTGCGGAAAGACAGAGAGATATGATCAAAACTTTACTCGGACAAGTCAAACAATACAAAAAATCGGCAATTCTGACGCCCGTTTTCGCTGTACTCGAAGTACTGATGGAAACGCTCATTCCGTATATGGCGGCTTTACTTATTGACGAGGGTATAGAGGTTGGCCTTGCCTATGGCAGCATGGATGCCATAATTAAATACGGCGTGATTATGCTGGGAATGGCCTTCCTGTCGCTTACTTTCGCCATCACTGCTGGCAGGCTGGCTGCCAGCGCGTCAACCGGCTTTGCTGCGAACCTCCGCTCCGCAATGTTCCGGAAGATTCAGACATATTCATTTGCCAATATTGACAGATTCAGCACCGGCGGTCTGATTACCAGACTTACCACTGACGTGACCAATATCCAGCAGGCCTTCCAGATGTCCACCAGAATGGCAGTCAGGGCGCCCGTCACACTCATTTTCTCACTGATAATGTGCTTTGTTATAAACAGGCGCATCAGTCTGATATTCCTCGGAGCTATAGTGTTTTTGGGGATGATACTGGTATTTGTGGTTAAAAAGGTTTCAAAGATTTTCGCAGAAGTATTCATAAAATACGACGAGCTCAATACGGGTGTCCAGGAAAACATTTCCGCCATCCGCGTGGTAAAGGCCTATGTCAGGGAGCCGTTTGAAACCGAAAAATTTCAAAAAGCCTCCGGCCTGCTGTATAAGGTCAGTATGAAGGCTGAAAAAATAATGGCGCTCATTCCTCCGGGAATGATGCTGGTGGTTTACGCGCTTACTATCCTCGTTTCGTGGTTCGCGGCCCGGTTCATAATGGGCGGAGAGATGACAACCGGTGAGCTGACTTCGCTGTTCAGCTATATCATGAGCGTCATGATGTCGCTTATGATGCTGCTGGGAGTTTTTGCCATGCTGGTTATGAGTCTGGCCAGCGGGAAACGAATAGTAGAGGTTCTTCAGGAAGAACCCGCCGTAAAGGAACCTGAGAATCCGGTGATTGAGGTAAAAAGCGGCGATATTGTTTTTGAAAATGTCAGTTTTTCCTACCGCGCCGGTGATGGCGGCAGGACGCTCAGTGACATCGACCTGCAAATAAAATCCGGAGAAACTATCGGTATAATCGGTGGAACCGGCAGCGGAAAGTCCAGCCTGGTAAACCTTATCAGCAGACTGTATGATGTGGATGAAGGCTGCGTGAAGGTTGGCGGCGTCGATGTGCGAGGTTATGAATTGTCAGTTCTGAGAGACAGCGTTTCCGTGGTTCTCCAGAAAAATGTTCTTTTCTCCGGCACTGTGCTTGAAAACCTGCGCTGGGGCAGAGAAGATGCCACGGAAGAGGAGTGCCGCAGGGCCTGCCTTGCCGCGGCTGCCGATGAGTTTATCTGCAAGATGCCGGATGGCTATAATTCACGAATAGAGCAGGGCGGCAGCAATGTGTCCGGCGGTCAGAGACAGAGACTGTGTATAGCACGCGCCCTTTTGAAATCTCCAAAAATACTTGTGCTCGATGATTCCACCAGCGCCGTGGATACCGCCACAGATGCAAAAATCCGCCGGGCAATGCGTGAATATATCCCCGGTACAACAAAGCTGATTATTGCTCAGCGCATCAGCAGCGTAAAGGACGCCGACCGCATAATAGTCATGGATGACGGCCGCGTGAATGCTTTTGATACTCATGAAAATCTGTTGAAAACCAACGAAATCTACAGAGAAATATACGAAACTCAGATGAGCATGGGCGGAGATTTTGATCAGCCTGCTGCCGGAAGGGAGGCGTGACATGGCCAGGATTCCCGGATCGCGCAGAGACCGGATGAAGGTCGATGAAAAAATCGAACATCCCGTAAGAATGCTTTTCAGAGTTATAAGATATGTTCTGAAAAAGTACAAATGGCTGTACCTGCTGGCGCTCGTATGCATTGCGATAGCGGCAGTTGCGTCGCTGGCAGGCACTCTCTTCCAGAAGGTCCTCATTGACGATTATATCGTCCCGAATATCGGAGCTGAAAAGCCTGACTTTATCCCGTTGCTGCGGGCGCTTTCGGTGCTTGCCTGTATTTTTGCTGTGGGTGTGGTCGTGTCATATGTTCAGCAGAGAGTTCTTGCGAAAATCAGCCAGGGCTCGCTAAAGGTCATCAGGGATGATGTTTTCTCACATATGGAAAAACTGCCGCTGCGCTATTTTGACACGCATCCTCACGGCAGCATTATGAGCGTATATACCAATGACGTGGATACCCTCAGACAGCTCATTTCCTCGTCGCTTCCCGAAATACTGCAGACCGCTGTGACGGTCAGCATTACGCTGGTCAGTATGATAGCTATGAGCGGCTGGCTGACGCTTGTCAGTATCGGCATGGTCATCGTCTCGTTCTTTGTGACAGCGCATGTAGGAGGAGGCGCAGGCAAATATTACGTCGCGCAGCAGCAGAATCTTGCCGGAGTAAACGGTTACATTGAAGAAATGATAAACGGGCAGAAGGTCGTCAAGGTGTTTAATCACGAGGCAGAGTCCGTTAAAGGTTTTGAGGAAAAAAACGAAAAGCTGAGAATCTCGGCCCGCAAAGCCAACGGCATTGCGAATATTCTTATGCCCATAAACGGAAACCTGGGACATCTCAGCTATGTACTTGTTGCCGTGGTTGGGGCGCTGCTGTTGACCGGTGGAACTGCAGGTCTTACGCTGGGCACGCTGGTCTCGTTCCTCGGCCTTAACAAAAGCTTTTCGCGCCCGATTCGCCAGCTTTCGGCTCAGATAAACAGTATAGTGCTGGCGCTCGCCGGTGCAAAACGGATATTCACAATGATTGATGAGGAACCTGAAGTTGACGAGGGAAAGGTGACGCTGGTCAGAGTGGAAACCGGAGAGGACGGCAGCCTGATCGAAACCGTTGAGCGCACCGGCCGCTGGGCATGGAAGCAGGACGAGGGCGATTCGTTCAGATTAATCCCCATGCAGGGCGACGTTAGATTCAACGGCGTTAATTTTGAATACAGAGACAATCATCCTATTTTGCACGATATTGATATTTACGCTTATCCCGGACAGAAGATTGCCTTCGTGGGTTCCACCGGCGCGGGCAAAACCACCATTACCAATCTTATTAACCGTTTCTATGACATAAAAGAAGGAGAAATCCTCTACGACGGCATAGATATAAAGACCATCAAAAAAGACGATTTGCGTCATTCACTGGGCATCGTCCTTCAGGAAACAAATCTCTTTACCGGAACCGTGATGGACAATATCCGCTACGGCAGGCTGGACGCCACAGACGAAGAATGCATCCGCGCTGCAAAGCTCGCGAATGCAGACAGTTTTATCTGCAGGCTGCCGGACGGCTACAATACCATGCTTAAAAACGATGGAGCCAATCTGTCTCAGGGACAGCGCCAGCTTCTGGCTATATCCAGAGCCGCCGTTGCGGATCCGCCCGTGCTGATTCTGGACGAGGCGACCTCATCCGTCGATACCCGCACGGAGCTGCTTGTACAGCAGGGCATGAACAGTATTATGCAGGGCAGGACCACGTTTGTTATCGCCCACCGCCTTTCCACGGTCAAGGATTCCGACTGCATTATGGTGCTGGAGCACGGACGCATCATAGAGCGCGGCTCTCATGAAGAACTGCTGGCAAAGCAGGGCACGTATTATTCACTCTATTCCAATAATTTCTCGGAGGACTAAAGCCCTGCGCGGCGTTTCAATATCCTGCTTTAATTATCTATGATGTTTTGGTATAATGACATGAAAAACAAGAATGTATAAAGCGAGGTAAGTTTCTATGGAAAAATTAAAAGTAGGAATACTCGGAGCAACAGGAATGGTAGGGCAGCGGTTTATTGCCCTGCTTGACAATCATCCGTGGTTTGAGGTCACCACGCTTGCGGCCAGCGCAAGATCGGCTGGAAAGACTTATGAAGAGGCCCTCGGCGGCAGATGGAAAATAGACGTTCCCTGCCCGGAGAGAATAAAGAGAATGGTCGTTCGCAATGTTTCCGAAGTCGAGGAAGTGGCCGGTGAGGTTGACCTGGTCTTTTCCGCTGTCGACATGACTAAGGAAGAAATCAGGGCGATAGAAGAGGCGTACGCCAGGACAGAAACCCCTGTTATCTCAAACAACAGTGCGCATCGCTGGACACCGGACGTGCCGATGATTATGCCGGAGGTTAACCCGGAGCATCTGGATATTCTGCCGACGCAGATGAAGCGCCTTGGCACCACACGCGGTTTCATTGTGGTAAAACCGAACTGCTCGATTCAGTGCTATACCCCCATGATCCACGCCCTGATGAAATACGAACCCACAAAGTGCGTGGTTTCTACATATCAGGCAATATCCGGCGCAGGAAAGACGTTTAAAGACTGGCCGGAAATGATTGACAATCTTATTCCTTATATCGGCGGTGAGGAAGAAAAAAGTGAAAAAGAACCGCTGAAAATATGGGGCAAAATCACCGGCAACGAAATCGTGCCGGCAAAGTCTCCGATTATCAGCGCACAGTGTTACCGCGTACCGGTGAAGGACGGACATACTGCATCGGTGTTTGTAAGCTTTAAGAAAAAGCCTTCAAAGGAGGAGATTCTTGAGGCATGGGCGAGCTTTAGGGGACTGCCTCAGGAGTTGGAGCTTCCTCACGCGCCAAAGCAGTTTATACACTATTTTGAAGGGGACGATCGTCCTCAGGCTCACCTCGACCGTGACCTCGAAGGCGGCATGGCTGTCAGCGCGGGCAGACTGAGAGAAGACACAATATTTGATTACAAATTTGCCGGTTTGTCACACAATACCTTAAGAGGTGCTGCCGGCGGCGGAGTTCTGTCGGCGGAACTGCTTTACGCAACCGGCAGGATCAGCAAAAAATAAAACCCGCACATTGGGGAGAAAGGCAGAATTATGAAAAAGCTTTTAGCTATGATTCTGGCAGCTGTTCTTGCACTGGGTCTTGTGGCGTGCGGTGAGGAAACCGAAACCACAACCGCGCCCGAGACGGAATCCGTGGCAGACCCGTCTCGGGAGTCTGAATCCACTCCCGAGGCGACCGAACCGCAGAGCACTACGGCGGCCGCTGTCCCTCAGACAGTGATAAAGGTCAGGATGGGCGACACATACAAGACTGACCTTGACGGCGACGGAACCGAGGATGAAGTGCTCGTCAACGTGAAGACCGAAACCGTTCAGGGGGACGGTTATTCATATGACGAGACCAAGTGGGACTCTTTTGAAATCAACGGGAAAAAGATGATAGACGCGAAATCTGACGAGCCTTTTGCGGAGTTTCAGATCTGGTATGAATATCCGGCAGGAGATTATTATTACATTACAGATCTGGATGTAAATGACGGCGTAAAAGAAATCGCTGTTGTGGATAACGGATCGAACGACTGGACAGTGACGACTTTCTTTAGATATGCCGGCGGAAAATTGAACTACCTCGGCTATATGGAAAGCTCTCCGGACAGTGACAACTTTATTCTCTTCGGAAACGGCACGGCGCAGGCCAGAATTCATATTCAGGTATTCCAGACCTGGAACGGCGTTGCGGTATATGAAGTAGGCGCCGACGGAAAGATAGCGCTTAAGAAAGGGCAGATTATTATCCCGGATAAAAATGACTATCTCCACCCCACTATTAAAAAAGACCTGACCGTTTATTCAGAAATGGATAATGCTTCGGCGACCCATGTAATAAAGGGAGACGGTTCTGCGGTGGAATTTACTCAGACCGATAACGAACATTGGGTAAAAGTCGAGACGAAAAATGGGGAAAGCGGCTGGATTTACCTGGTTGAATGGTCTCAGGTTGATAATGGAGGAACAATCGAATACAGCAGCGACATTTTTGATGACTTGCTCTTTGCAGGCTGACAAATAATGTGATATAATATCGCCTCGTGTGGAGAAATCCGCGCGAGACATCAGGAGACGTATCGAAGTGGTCATAACGAGCCGCACTCGAAATGCGGTTGTCGGTTTCCCGGCACATGGGTTCGAATCCCATCGTCTCCGTTACGAACAAAGACAGGGCCAACGGTCCTGTC
>JAFTAU010000035.1 GCA_017455435.1 Lachnospiraceae bacterium
ACATTATCGTGTGTATAAAGCAGGTACCGGGAACGACGAATGTAAACGTCGATCCCGTAACCGGAACTCTGATAAGAGACGGCGTGGCTTCAAAAATGAACCCGTACGATTTGTATGCGCTGGAGACTGCGCTGCGGATGCGTGAAAAATTCGGCGGCACGGTCAAAGTGGTTTCGATGGGCCCGCCCGCGGCTCTTGCCGTCATCAGAGAGGCTGTATATATGGGAGCCGACGGCGGCGTGCTTATCAGTGACCGCAAGTTCGGCGGCGCCGATGTTCTGGCGACTTCATACACTCTGTGCAGCGGCATAAAGGCGATAGGCGATTATGACGTTATCATCACCGGAAAACAGACTACAGACGGCGACACCGCTCAGGTCGGCAGCGAGCTGGCGGAGCACCTGGGAATCCCGCACGTGGCCTACGTAAAAGAAATGGAAGTGGAAGACGGAAGCATCAGATACGTCTCCAATCTGGACAACAACCTGGTCAACGCAAGAGTTGCCATGCCCTGCCTGATATGCGTGGACGGCGATATCAATACGCCTCGCCTTCCTTCATACAGGAGAAGCGTGCAGTTCGGGGATTGCGATGACCTGATCAGAATCATTACCTTTAATGACGTGGACGACAAAGACGAGACTCATTACGGGCTCAAGGGTTCTCCCACGCAGGTTGAGCGTATTTTCGAGCCGGAAAAGAACAAAGAAAAAGAAATGTTCACGGATGGCGACCTGGCAGCAAAAACGTTTGAGATACTCAAAACGAGAAAGTTTATTTAGGGGTGTGATATGGGACTTGTCATTCATCATGAACTGGTAGATAAAGAAAAAGCTGAAAAACTGGTAGAAATGTGTCCCTTCGGAGCCATCACCTATGAGGACGGAAAGCTGGATATCACGGCAGGCTGCAAAAACTGCAAAATGTGTGTCCGCAAAGGTCCTGAGGGCGTTATTACCTTTGAAGAAGAAAAAGAATCCGCCGCCGTAAACAAAGATGATTACCGCGGAATATGCGTATATGCCGACAGCGACCACGGCGAGCTGCACAAGGTCAGCTTTGAATTGATCGGAAAGGCAAAGGAGCTGGCAAAGGTTATCGGGCATCCGGTATATGCTCTGTTGATCGGATATAAGACCGATGAAAACGTAAAGGAACTGCTTTCTTACGGCGTAGACAAAGTTTTTGTCTATGATGATGCGGCTCTCGCAGATTCTGATATCGAAAGATACACGAACTGCTTCAGTGATTTTATTGAAAACAACAAGCCGTCCAGCATCATGGTCGGCGCCACAAATCTGGGCCGCTGCCTGGCGCCGAGAGTGGCTGCTCGTTTCCATACGGGACTGACGGCAGATTGCACCAGACTTGAAATGAAGGAAAATACGGATCTTGTTCAGATTCGTCCCGCTTTCGGCGGAAATATAATGGCGCAGATTATCAGCCCGAAGCACAGGCCGCAGTTCTGTACGGTCAGATACAAGATATTCAACAAGCCTGAAAAGACAGAGAATCCTACCGGAACGGTCGAAAAGGTGACCGTGCGTCCCGAGTGGCTTAATACCCGCACCGAGATTATCAGTGTTGAGAAAAAGCCGAAAGAGCTGGATATCTCCGGCGCGGATGTAATCGTGGCGGTAGGTCGCGGACTGAAAAAGGCGTGAAGATGGTGGAGGAACTGGCGGAGCTGCTGGGCGGCGTCGTGGCCTGCTCCAGACCGATGGTAGAGTCAAACATATTTGATTCAAAGCATCAGATAGGTCTCAGCGGCAAGACAGTAAAACCGAAGCTTATTATCACTCTGGGCATATCCGGCACCATCCAGTTTACCGCCGGCATGAACGGCTCGGAGTGCATAATTGCAATCAACTCCGACCCCGAGGCTCAGATTTTTGACGTTGCCAATTACGGTATTGTCGGAGATATGTACCAGATAGTGCCCCGTCTCATTGAAATGCTCAAGGAGGGCGAATAAATGTACAAAAAAGCAGATCAAAAAGACATTGCTTATCTCAGAACCCTCGTCCCCGCCGACAGGATTTTTGTCGGAGAGGAAATATCCGAAGACTATGCCCATGACGAGCTGGGCGGCATTTCGTCAAAGCCCGAAGTGCTGATAAACGTTCTTTCCACGGAGGAAGTCTCCGCGATAATGAAATACGCTTTCGGGCAGTGCATTCCCGTGGTTGCCAGAGGTTCAGGCACGGACCTTGTGGGAGCTGCAGTTGCGCTGGAAGGCGGAATAATGCTCTGCACACAGCAGATGAACCGCATTCTGGAGTTGGATCCGGACAACCTCACCGTCACGGTGGAGCCGGGCGTACTGCTGATGGAACTGCAGGCTTACGTCGAGGAACGTGACTTTTTCTATCCGCCCGATCCAGGCGAAAAATCCGCTACAATCGGCGGAAACATTTCCACGAACGCAGGCGGCATGCGCGCTGTAAAATATGGAGTAACACGCGACTATGTGCACGGGCTGACGGTGGTTCTGCCCGACGGCTCGGTGGAGCAGCTCGGCGGAAAGGTCGTCAAAAACTCCTCCGGCTATGACCTCAAGGATCTGGTTATCGGATCAGAAGGCACGCTCTGCATCATAACGCAAGCTATACTGAAGCTGATTCCGAAGCCTTCGTACTCGGTTTCCATGCTGTTTCCGTTCGAGACTATGGAAAAGGCCATCGAGTCCGTTCCGGAGATTATCCGCTCAAAGGCCGGTCTTACCGCCATTGAATATATGTCCCTGGATACGATCATTTCCGCGGAGCAGTTCCTGGGTAAAAAATTCCCCGACACCAATTTTGCGGCTTACATCCTGCTGACGTTTGACGGCAATAATGAAGACGCCATAAAGGACGAGTATAAAAAGGTCTCGGAGCTGTGCATAGAGCACGGCGCCGTTGACGGATATTTCGTGGATACCGACGAGAGAAAGGCGTCCGTCTGGAATGCCAGAGGAGCTTTCCTGGAGGCAATCAAGGCCACCACGGATGAAATGGACGAGTGCGACGTCGTGGTTCCCAAAAACCGCATCGCCGATTTTATCAAGTACACGCATGAGGTAAGCCGTGAGGTCGGCATCCGCCTCCCTTCGTTCGGACATGCAGGCGACGGAAACCTGCACATCTATCTGTGCCGCGATTCCATGCCGGAGCAGGAGTGGAAGAATAAGGTCGAAAAGACCTTTGACCTGCTCTATGCCAGAGCCAGGGAGTATCACGGGATGGTATCCGGCGAGCACGGCATAGGCTATGCCAAGAAGGAGTATCTCGCGTTGCAGGTGGGAGAGAGACAGCTTGCGCTTATGCGCGCCATAAAAGAAGTATTTGACCCCAAACACATATTGAATCCCGGAAAGGTTATATGAAAAACGGATTATTAAAAACAATCGCATTGATTCTCTGCTTTGTCCTGCTGCTCTCAGCGGCGGGATGCGGCGGCGAGGATCCGGAGTCGGAGGTCTCCGGCAGTGAGGTTGCTGAATCCAATAATCAAAAACCGTCGGTAAATGACATAGAGAGCGGTTTATCCACGGAGCAGACTGCCGAAATATTTACCAATAAGTCTTTCATCGATGAGATGAAGCCCTATGAGGGGAGTACCCTCAAGATAGCTTTTGTCGGTGACGGCATTACATACGGAAACGGAACCTCGGACAGGTTCTCAGAGAGCTTTACGGTGCAGCTTTCGACGCTGCTGGACAATACTGTCCGTATCGGCAATTTCGGAAAGCCGTCGGCGTACGTCCTTCCGCCTGAGAATCAGTACAATGTCAAGGCCGAAAAGCCTGCCAACTGGTATCAGAACACTGCTCAGTTCCAAAAGAGTCTGGAGTACAATCCGGATATCGTTGTAATCATGCTGGGCACGAATGATTTTCGCAGTATGAGCTGCGACGAGGCAAAGGCTGATTTCAAGGCGGCACTCCTGGATCTGGCGAGCAAATACAAGGAGCTGGATTCGGTTCAGAAGGTTTATATCGCCACCAGTATCATCGGTTGTTCAAACGCCGCCATATACGAAATGATGACGGGCGCGATGCAGGAAATCCAAAAGGAGGCGGCCGTGGAAGGCGGCTATGAGGTCATCGATATCGGCGGGATGACTCAGAGCTTTCTTGATGCGGAGTTTCATTTTACAAAGAGTAAGCAAAATCCTGACGCCACCGGCTGCGCTGAGATAGCAAGGGCGTTTTACGCTTTCTTTAAGGAGCAGCCTTTTATTCCGGGCAAAATGCAGGAGGCTTCCGGCGATGTGGTTTACGTAAAAGACGGCGGAGAGGCCTACGGAGAGGGCGCTTCTCCGGCAAAGGCGATTGATTCTCTGGCAAAGGCGGTATCCCTGCTTCAAAAGAAGGGCGGTACCGTGGTGCTCTGCGGAGACTGTGACCTCGGCTATGAGATGGTGCTTCCCGTGAGCGAAAAGCCCATTACCATAACGGGCAGCCATGATGGAAAGGATTACGGCGCAAAGCTCATCCTGTCGCATAATCTGCATTTTAACGGAGAATTTACGATAGAAAATCTGCATATCGAGGTCACGAAGGAAAACGGGATGCTGGTATGCGGTTACAATAACATCACCTTTGGTGAGGGGCTCACCTGCTCATGGGGCGAAAAGGCCTCCGGCTATCCCGGAATCACTGCAGGCTACAATCAGCAGATTGCGGGATGCCCGACCGGCAGAGTCAGCCATCACGGAAAATGCTCCGTCACGATAAAGTCCGGCCACTGGGGCTTTGTGCGCGGCGGAAACGCCAGGGGAAATGCAAAGCTTCATCTGGCGGATGTCGACGCCGGAGCGGAGCTCAGTATCAATATCACCGGCGGGGTATTTGAAAATATTACGGGCAAAAATCTTACCGCCGCCACCGGCATGAATAATGTCAGCGGCCTGTGCCGTCTGAATATCAGCGGCGGCACGTTTATGGGTCCGGTCTTTGCGCTGGCGCGTCACGGTGCGCTCGCCGAAGGCGATGCTTACGCCATGAACGGCAGAGCGGAGCTGGAAATCACCGGCGGAGATTTTAAAGATGGAATACATGCCTATCAGGATGAGGAAGCCATAGCATCGGGGCAAATCACGGTCACCGTGACCCGCGCATTGTCCGCGTCTGTGGACCAGGCGGGCTTTACAAAAGTTACTTTTAAGTAAACGGAGTGGGGAATACCCCGCCCGCATAGCACAAACGGGCGGGGAAGAGTGCCCGAACGAATTACGCGGGGGGATGACCCCGGTAGTGAAGTAAAGTGAGGAAAAAGAAATGAAGAAAGTCAAAAAACTGCTTGCCATGCTTCTGGCTCTGGTCATGACTGTATCCGTATTCAATATGGCCGCCGCCGAGGCGCTGGGCGCAACGCTGTTTGAGGTAGAGGTTTTCTACGGCTTCGGAAAAGCTCCGGGAACCTCCGCTCTTCTGACGGGAGTGCTTGACGAGACCGGCGGTCTGGTCAACAATTCAAACGGATACTCCATCAAGGGCAGCGCTACAAAAGTGTACAAAACAAACTCCGGCAGCGGAACAACAAATGTTTACTATCATCCCAAGCAGGGAGAACTGGACTCCGTAGACGTTTATTACGCCGGCAGCGAGACCCCTGTGACCCTTCACTGGATGACGAGCAGCAATACCCACTGTCTGAAGGGCACATTCTATTATGACAGCTCAAACAATCTCACGGTTTACTCCGGCGAAACCTCGCCGAATTCCGCGCATGGAACTCCGCTCATTACTTTCGCGGCGGCAGCTGCGGGAAACTCAAACGCTATGTCTTCGCGCTGGAGAAATGTTGCGGATGACGTAATAGTGGTATTTCACTATAATACCGGCCATACCATTAATATAAACACCGGTGAAAACGATGCCGAATTCTTTTCGTCGGATATACCCAAGTATTATTTTTCTACGACAGACAATACCGCGGCGATTGAAATATGCGGAAATGATTTCAGTAGTTCCGACGGCATCTCCGCGGCCGTCAATCCGTCTGCCGCGCCTACGGGCATTGCTTTCAGTATCGGCGGAAACGGTGCCGTGATTAACGACCCTACCGCGACAAAGTATCTCACAAGCAGCTATACATGGTCGGATTCTCATGCAAGCACCGATATTTTAAAATATGACAACGGCACATATACTTTCTACAAGGTTTCCGACGACATAAACATTAATTACGCCTATACTCTGGAGAGTGTGACAGCCACATTTATGGCTGACGGAGTCGTGTTTGATACCGCGGAGCTTCTTTCCGGGACCACGCTCAGTGAGCCGGACCCCGCGCCCGCAAAGCCCGGGTACGCTCTGGAAGGCTGGTACACGGATCCTCAGCTTACCGACAGATTTGATTTTTCCACGCCTGTCACCGCAAACATTACCCTTTACGCCAAATTCGCGGAAGATCATACCGTCAGTTTTAAGGGCGCGGGCACATTTATCAGCGCCGGTGTAAACGTCACCTCCAGCACGTGGCAGTCAATCACCGGCGGAACGGTGGATCAGAGCGGAACGCTTGTCACGCACGGAGACTTTTCGGATAACGCCTCCGCGACTTCCTCGGGCGTTCAGGTCAGGGTCAATAGCGACATAGGTACTCTGGACACGCTGACCTTCGCCTTTGGCGGATACACCGTGCCGATAGCAAAGACGGATCTTGTAAACAATGCAATCTATCTTTCAAATACGGGCACTCTTTCGTCCTCATTTAACAGCAACACAATGCTCAAATACGCCATCTCAAATGGCGTTGTGTTCCTGCGCCTTTATCAGGTAAAGCAGGATATCGAAGTGACCGTGGGTTATGACGGCGGCACGGAAACAGTCGGCGCACAGGTGACGGGTCAAGCGGCGCTCTTGACGGATTTTGAAGTCACACAGGCTACCGTCGGTACGTCCGTCTCGTCAGACGGCTTTACCGTTCCGTATTATGAGCTTAAGGGCACTAACGGAAACACGGTTCAGGCGGCGCTTACCGTCCGTGAGCCCGAGACCTACGGAATCAGGCTTCAGAAGAAAGACGGAACAGAGATTTTCACCTACAAAAAGGGCAGCGGAAACACTTCAAAGCAGATAGATAATATCGGCTGGATAGAGCTTTCCTATGACTCCGCGTCGTCCACCTATACGTTCCTTTTCAAATATCTGATACAGAGCATTGATATTGCCCTTCTGTCCACCACGTATTCAGAGGGCACGCTGTTTATGTCGGCGGAGGTCATGGATACCGTCACGGCCAGATTCAGCGCGGTAATCGCGCCGCAGACTGTGGCTCTCTACGACAGAATTATCATGCAGGCGGCTCTCGGAAGCGACGACCCGATTGTATTGGAAGGCGAGATTGAGGGCGGCGAGACAGTATTCGAATTTGAAGAAATACCCGCTTACAGACTTAATAAAAAGCTCACATGCGAAATTTACGGAGAAAAGGACGGCGTTCTGACAGACCTCGGAATAGGTCTTATTAACGGCATCAGTATCGCTGAATACTGCGATATCGTCGCCGACAATCACAGCGGCGACCTTGACCTGCTTAGATTTATGGCGAATCTTCTGAACTTCGCCTCGGAATTCCAAAAATATGTAGATCCGGACGCGGCAGCGGAAGCTCTTCCCATCACAGGAAGGGAATGGGCAGAGGACAGAGTGCTTGACGAAACACCCGTTTCCCCTGATGGAATTGGAGACCTCAGCACCACCACCGAAGGATTTGTCGCCTCACGCGGCTCCATAAGAGGTGCGGGACTGAATATCACCGACAGGGTCGCGGTATTCTTCCTGATATCCGCGCCGAAGGGTTTGGACGGACTAACCCTTATGGTAAACGGAGAAGCCTATGATACGAGCGGACTTACGCACGTTTCGGGCTCTAACTACAGGCTTACGCTGACACGTATCGCTCCCACGGGATATGACAATGTCATTACTGTAGTGCTGACAAATTCCTCGGGAAGCCAGACCGTAAAATACAGTGTGGATACCTATTGTGAGAGAATGAACGGAGAGACAGGCATGGGAGCACTTACAAGCGCCATCTACAATCTGGGATACGCATCCAGGACTACGGCGGTCATTCCGAGAATCGCTTTTGTCGGAGACAGCATCACGTTTGGCTATGTGCCGGGTTACAATGATCTCACCGTTCCGGAGTGGAGCTATCCTTCACGTCTTCAGGAAATGATGGGCGGCAACGCGGTAATAGGCAATTTCGGCCGCAGCGGATCGTTCGTCACACCGCTTGACGCGTCTTACAATTACTGGGCGGGAACGGACAAAGCGGATCGCTATTATCCCATCACGACCCAGTACACCGACAGTATTGCCTTTGAGCCGGATATTGTGGTCATCATGCTCGGCATCAATGACAACAGGAATATCAGAAGCGCGGCTGAGGCGAATAATTTCAAGACCAATTTGAAAAATCTTGCTGATACGTACGCCGCTCTTCCGTCTGTTGACAAGGTTTATATTGCCACTTCCACCTACGCTATCAGCTCCAACAGCGTGGGCATCGTGGAGATGAGCAGCGGCGAGCTGCAGCGCCTTCAGAAAGAGGCCGCGGCCGCCGGCGGTTATGACGTCATCGACATTTACGGCATGGTGGGAGATTACCTGAGCGAAGGAATGCATTATTCGGCCGACAGGCTCCATCCCGATGCCACTTCGCTGAATGAAATCGCAAAGGCGTTTTACGCATTCTTCAAGAATCGTGAATATGTGCCCGGAAACCGCGGCACGTCGTCCACCGGCGTCGTCTATGTAAAGACCGGCGGCACCGGCGACGGCAGCACCCCCGCAAAGGCCATGGCTTCCCTGCCAAAGGCGGCCGGACTTATCAGAGAAACCGGCGGTACCATAGTGCTCTGCGACGATTACACCACCGAGTACAGCTATGACATCGCGATGCCGGTCAACAGAGGCCGCATAAAGATTACGTCTTCCTACGGAGGCACGGACTTCGGCGGAAAGCTGATACTGACACAGAACCTTTATCTGTACGGCGACTATACATTTGAAAATCTTACCATAGTCGCGGACAGAACTTTAGCGGCGCCCCTGTTCATCTGCCGTTACAACAATGTCACCTTCGGAGAGGGGATTACTGTTCAGGAAGGCAGCGCCGCAAAGGGTTATCCCGGTATACTCGCCGGTTATTACAATGTCAGCGGCGGAGCCTCTTCCGAATCGGCAAGCTTCAGTGGAACCTGCACCATCAACGTTCAGTCCGGTACATGGGGCTTCTTCAGAGGCGGAAACGTCAGGTCCCAGGCTGTATCGGCCATGGGCAGTGTTAAATCCGGCGCGACTGTCACAGTCAATATCAGCGGCGGCACGTTTATGAACGCGAGCGGCAATAACCTCTGCGCCGCGACCGGTATGAATTCACTGGCCGGCACTACGAATCTGAACATCAGCGGCGGCACTTTTAGCGGTCCCGTCTGCGTTATCTGCAGACCCGGAACCAACACCGGCGGACAGACCTATTCCATGGCCGGAACGGTGAATGTCAATATCACCGGCGGCACCTTCAATGATGTGGTACGCGCCATGCAGGAGCCGGTCAGCTATTCCGCAGCGCTGAATGTAAATATCGACGATCTGATGGAAAACAAGCCCGCTCTGGAGGGCTTTGACGACAGAGTCCCCGAGGACGTATTCCTGTCGGGCTCTTTCACAGATTCGCACGGCACCACGCTTCCTTACAGATATTATCTGCCGGAGGGCTATGACAAAACCGCGAGCAAAACCTACCCCGTGTTCTTCTATTTCCACGGCAACGGCTCCCGCGGCACGGACAACAAAAAGCAGATAGACGTCGGAACGCACAAGATAGTAGCCAATGTGCTCAATTATGAAGAGGACGCCATCATCGTGGCGGCTCAGTGCCCTGCTTCGCCCTATGAATGGGTCGACCATACCTGCTATCCGGGACACGCGAATTATGATCCGGAGTCTACGCCGGTCAGCACCTATCTGGAAGCCGCGATGCAGCTCTACAATTCATTTATAACGAATGAAAAAGTAGATACCGAACGCATTTATATCGCGGGCGCGTCAAACGGCGCAGGAGCGTGCTGGAGCGTTATCGCGCATTCACCCAAGACTGTAGCCGCCGCTGTAATTCTGGCTGGTACAGGACAGACCGGCGGAGCGGAGAACATAGCCGAATATTATCTTAATACTCCTATCTGGACCTTCCACGGTGATGCCGATACCACGCTTTCCGTAGATGGCACGAGAGAGATAGTAGACGCGGTGCTTGATCTCGGCGGAACCATGATGACTTATACGGAAATGCCCGGCTACGGTCACAATATATGGACCGCCGCTGCCAACACGACCGGACTCATCGACTGGATGTTCGCGCAGCGCAGAACCGATTCCGTGGGCATTTTCCGCCTTGACGGCGAAGAAGCCCTCACACACGCGGATCTCGTATCCATGAGATAAACCGCGGATAATAACGGCGAAGAGGAGACGGGGACTTTCCTGTCTCCTTCTTCTTTTTCTGATAAAAACTTCACGCTTGACATTCCGGAAGCGTTTGTTATAATTTGTTCATATTCTCGTTGAAAACCTGCGATTTTTGAACGCAGGATTTGTTTTTGGCTTAAAAGACTATTTTGAACAAATACTGTTCAAAAATCACCGCGGGAGAAACAAAAATGAATCTCACCAGAAAACAGTTTGACATTCTCGAGGCGCTTGCGCTGTCCGGCGAAAAGCTCAGTCAGAGATACCTCGAAGAGCTCACGGGTCATTCGCTCGGCACCATCAACAAGGCCTCTCAGGAGCTGGCGGAGCAGGGACTCATTAACGGCGGAGAGATTACCGAAAAGGGTTTTTTGGCTCTGGAGCCTTACCGCGCCAAAAGGGCAGTCTTTATCGCTGCCGGATTCGGCTCGCGCCTCGTTCCCATTACGCTCAACACTCCAAAGCCCCTGGTCAGAGTCAACGGCACGCGCATTATAGACACGCTGCTGGACGCCTGTCTAAAGGCCGGCATAGATGATATTTACATCGTCCGCGGATATCTTGCGGAACAGTTTGACCAGCTTCTGTACAAATACCCCATGCTGAAATTCATCGAAAACCCCGCCTACAACGAGGCCAATAATATTTCCTCCGCCGTCATGGCCAGGGAGCTGCTTCAAAACGCCTACGTATTTGAATCGGACCTGCTCATCGCCAATCCCGACATCATCAAAAAATATCACTACACATCGGACGTCCTCGGAATCTGGAAGGAACGCACGGACGACTGGTGCCTGGATGTTGACAAAGACGGTTTTGTAAAAGAAGAAAAAGTGGGCGGCTACAACACCTATCAGATGGTCGGCATTTATTACTGGAATGCCGAGGACGGCGCCGCGCTAAAGGAGCATCTGCTGGAAGCCTACCGGCAGCCCGGCGGCAAAGAACGCTACTGGGAGACGGTTCCCAATGTCGTTTTCAAAGGCAGGTACAAGGTCGCGGTTCGCCCGTGCCTTGATAAGGACATAGTGGAAATCGATACTTTCAGGGAGCTGAAAGCCATCGACAAAACCTACGACGTATAAAAAGGAGGCTTTATGGAAAACAACACGACTCTTAAAAAACAGCTTACCCCCCTGCACGTCTGGGCGCTCGCGTTCGGCTGCGTAATCGGCTGGGGCTCGTTTATCAACCCCGGAAAAAAATTCCTGGTAAATTCAGGCGTGGCCGGAACCGCAATCGCCATGCTGATGGGAGCGCTGGTCATGATTATCATAGCCTACAGCTATGCGTACATGGTTCCCAAATATCCTCTGGCCGGCGGAGAGTTCACGTTCGCGAAGAACAGCTTCGGCAAAACAGCCGCATTTACCTGCGGTTGGTTCCTCGTGGCGGCGTACCTCACCAATGTTCCGATGAACTCCACCGCCATCGCGCTCATTGTTAACGGACTTTTCGGAAAAGACAATATTTTCAACAGCGTTTATCTTTATACGATTGCCGAAAACGACGTCTATCTGGGACATGTGCTGCTGGCGAGCGGCATACTGATCCTGTTCGGCTTCCTGAATATCTGGGGCGTCAAAAAAGCCGCAGTCGTACAGATTATCCTGTCTTCAATGCTTGTGCTGGCCGTCGTTACTCTTGTATGCGCGGCGCTGATCAGCAGCGAGGCCAATCTTGCAAATACAGCGCCTGTCTGGGGCTTTGACAGAGCCGCGGCCGCAGAGGCCGGTCTTAACGCGGAGCAGATAAGGCAGGCAAATGAAAGCGTCTCGACCAGCGGAGTTCTGTCGGCGATATTGGCCACCTTCGCTATCGCGCCGTGGGCGTTTGTCGGATTTGACACCATTCCGCAGGCTGCGGAAGAGTTCAAATTCTCTTACAAAAAGGTTATCGGCATTATGGTTCTGGCCATTCTCTTCGGCGCATTCGTTTATATTTCAAACAATACTGTCGCCGCCGCTGCGGTACAGAACTGGCCCGAAGAAGTTCTGGACAAAGGAAACTGGGTTCTGCTTGTAGCTGCAAAGCACCTGCTGGGCGGCTTCGGCCCCGTACTGGTAGGCATCGGAGTTTCGGGCGCTGTTCTTTCCGGCATTATGGGATTTTATCTGGCATCCAGCCGTCTGATGTTCTCCATGGCTCGCGACGGCTATCTGCCCAAAACCTTTGCAAAGCTTGACAGCAGGCACGGCACACCCAGAAACGCCATGATTTTCTGCGTCGTCGTTTCGCTTTCCGGTCCCCTGCTCGGCAGAGAGGCTCTCGGCTGGTTCGTGGATATGTGCGCCATCGGCGCGTCAATAGGCTATTTCTTCACCAGCGCGGCTACCCTTGTCACGATGAAGCGCCACAAGGACGGCACCGCCCTGCTAAAGGTTATGGCCGTTCTCGGCGTTATTTTCTCGGTCGCATTCATGATTTTGCAGCTCATTCCCATTCCCGGTCTTTCCGGAGTCAGCTTCGGAAAAGAGTCTTACATCATGCTCATCATCTGGATTGTCATCGGCGCGGTATTTTATTTCATGCAGAGAAAGAAATTCGCGTCAAAAGACTGAGCCCTGCATAGATACGCTGCCGCCGCATTTTTGCGGCGGCTTTTTAGGTATTTATTCAAAACATTTCTCCGCTATGCTATAATACAGCAGGAGGGTACCATGAAAAAATACGATTATCTGATAGTCGGAGCGGGGCTCTACGGAGCCGCTTTCGCAGAGAGGGCGGCAGCGGCCGGAAAGCGCGTTCTGGTGATAGACAGACGCGGTACTATCGGCGGAAACGTTTATACGGAAAAGATTGCGGGCATTCATGTACATAAATACGGCGCCCACATTTTCCATACGAACGACGATCGGGTGTGGAAGTATGTGCAGCGCTTCGCCCGTTTCAATAATTTCATTAATACTCCGGTGGCCAATTACAAAGGGGAGATATATTCTCTGCCTTTTAATATGTTCACCTTTAACAAGATGTGGGGCGTGGTGACGCCGCAGGAGGCGGAGGCCGAGATAGCGCGGCAGAGACAGGCCGCCGGCATTACGGAGCCTGCCAATCTCGAGGAGCAGGCCATCAGCCTGGTCGGCACCGATATCTACGAAAAGCTGATAAAAGATTATACAGAGAAACAATGGGGGCGCGAGTGCCGTGAGCTGCCGGCGTTCATCATAAAACGGCTGCCGGTGCGCCTGACATATAACAACAATTATTTCAATGCAAATTATCAGGGCATCCCGATAGGCGGATATACAAAGATGGTCGAGAAAATGCTGAGTGGAATCGAGGTCCGGCTCGGCGTGGATTATCTGGGGGCACGCGAGGCGTACGAAGGGCTCGCGGAGCGCATCATTTACACCGGACCCATCGACGAATACTTCGGATATTGCCTCGGCGCCCTGCAGTATCGCAGCGTCCGGTTTGAAAACGAACTTCTGGACACCGACAATTTCCAGGGCAACGCCGTAGTCAATTACACTGACGCCGAAACTCCGTGGACCAGAATAATCGAGCACAAATGGTTTGAGTTCGGAAAGGACGAGGACGGCAACGACCTGCCAAAGACCGTTATCTCGCGCGAATACAGCTCGGAGTGGAAGGTGGGCGACGAGCCCTATTATCCCGTTAATGACGAGCTAAACGGCGCGCTCTATGAGAAATACAGGCAGCTCGGCGAGGCGGAGTTTGCCTCAAAAGGAGTGATCTTCGGCGGCCGGCTTGGACAGTACCGCTACTTTGATATGGATCAGGTCATAGCCGCCGCTCTCGCAAAGGCTGAGGAACTTTTAAATAAATGACGGACGTCCAAAGAGAATTTTTGAATATCGCAAGGCTTCAGGCCTGCGGATACGCTCCGCCGGAGCCCTTGCGTTTTGCTGTCTCGCCAAAGGACGTGACAGCCTTTGCCCGTTTTCAGGGAATGGGGCTGATTGCGGCGGATTTTTATCTCAAAAAGGCGCCGGAGCTTGAAAAGCGGGGCATGATTATTCTCGAAGAAAGCGCGGCGGTTGCCGAAGGGCAGAAATCCGGGCTGAGACAATTTAACGATGCGGAGCTCTATAAGACTCTGATGTTTGACGCGGATCTCGGTACCGCAAAAAAGATTTTCAACGAATTAAAAATAGATTTCATTCCGCTTAAGGGCGCGGTCATGCGCGGCCTCTATCCGGAGAAATGGATGAGGCAGTCCACGGATATCGACGTGTTGGTTCGTGGACGGGAAATCGGGCGTGCCGCCGACGCGCTGCGTGAGAAAGGAGGCTTCGCCCTCCTGAAAGAAGGCAGGCACCACTTTGTCATGTCCGGCCCCACCGGCTGGATACTGGAACTGCATCACTCGCTTAGCGGAGAGGACACTCCGGCGGGTGCGTATCTGAAGCGCGTGTGGGAATTTGCGGAGCCGGCGTCCGGTCACGAGCACGCATTACCCGATGAATTTTTCCACATTTATCACTTGTCGCACATGGCGGGTCATTTCGGCGGCGGAGGCTGCGGCGTGAGGCCGTTTTTGGATTTGTTCATTATAAACCGTGTAATGAAGGCGCCGTCAGAGGCCGCGCTTTCGGCGGTCAGTCTGGAAAAGTTTTCGCGGATGGCGGACGCTCTCGCGGAAAAATGGTTCGGAGATGCCGGCGTATCCGGCGCCGACGAGATGACGCTTCGCGTAGAAGAAATCCTCCTGGGCGGCGGTCTTTTCGGCTCAAAAGAAAACGAAGTGCTGCTAAAGCGCAGCGTTTCAAAAAGCCGCGCTGCATATTTAAAGGACAGGCTGATTCTGCCGGCGGCCGACATAAAAAGCAAATATCCCGCCGCGGCACGCCACGGCTTTCTGGTTCCGTTTTATCAGATGGGCAGATGGTTTTCCGCCCTCAGCCCGTCAAAGAGCGGCAGGGTCAGATCCGAGGTGAAAATCACGGAACAGCTCACCGATGAAAGAATATCCCACGCAAGGCGTCTGCTCAGCGGACTTGGAATAGAAGATTACGTGAAATAGAACGCGTATTGTGATATAATCCACTTAGATTTTCAAAGAAGGCAGGTCTTTTTATGAAAAAAACGATCAGAATCATTTCCGTATTGCTTGTGTCAGCGATGCTGATGACCGCCTGCGGACAGGAAGAGATACAGCCGGAGTCCACTGCGGCGGAGCCGGAGACTACTCGCGCGGCGGAGTCCATAGCGGAAGTTACCGTTCCCGACATTCATCCCACAGAGACTGAACCCACGCAGCCGACGTACTCGGAGACCGATCTTGACAAGCTCATCGCTATCACCTTTGACGACGGCCCGTCTACCAACAGACCATCATCTACCGAGCGCATTCTGGACACCCTCGAAAAATACGGCGCCAAGGCCACGTTTTTCGTTCAGGGAATCAATCTCACATGGCCTGATTTCAAAGATAGAAACACCGCCATAGTAAAACGTGAAGCTGAGCTTGGCATGCAGATCGGAAATCATTCCTACGACCATCCCAATTTTGATAAAATGGGTTCTTCCGAGATAAACGAGCAGCTTGACAAAGCGGCCGACCTGATAGAAGAGGCCAGCGGTGTCCGCCCTCACATAGTCAGGACGCCTTACGGCGCGCAAAAGCAAAACACTCTGGACGCGATAGATTACCCCGTCATTCTGTGGAATATTGACACGCTTGACTGGGATACAAAGGACGCGCAAAAGACTTATAATGAAATAATGAACAAAGTCAAAGGCGGCAGCATCATTCTTATGCACGATCTGTATCAGGCTACCGCGGACGCCGTCGAGATGGTGGTTCCGGCCCTTATCGAGCGCGGCTACAAGCTCGTGACCATAGACGAGCTTTTCGAGGCCTACGGTCAGCCCCTCGTCAGTCATCAATACTACTACAAGGCCGAGCGTCAGGACTGAGGCGGATATTATCAATGACAAAAGAGACAGGGAATGAACCCTGCCTCTTTTTGATTTCGGAGCAAAAACCGGACAAAAAGTGTGCTCAGACCGATCATGTCAGCAACTTTTTGAGATATTGTCCGGTATAGGACTTTTCACAGGCGGCCACCTGTTCGGGAGTGCCGCTGCAGACGAGAGTACCGCCGCCGCTGCCGCCCTCGGGGCCGAGATCGATAATATGATCGGCACATTTAATTACATCCAGATTATGTTCGATGACCACTACGGTGTTTCCGCTGTCGGCCAGCCGCTGGAGAATATCAACCAGCTTGTGGACGTCGGCGAAATGCAAACCGGTGGTAGGCTCATCCAGAATGTAGAGCGTCTTTCCGGTGCTGCGGCGTGAAAGCTCCGTGGCAAGCTTGACGCGCTGCGCCTCTCCTCCCGAAAGAGTGGTGGATGGCTGGCCGAGCTTTATATAGGACAGTCCGACGTAATTCAGCATTTCTATCTTCGCGCGGATAGACGGTATCGCGCTGAAGAAATCCAGCGCCTCTTCAACAGTCATATCCAGCACGTCATAAATATTCTTTCCTTTATATTTGACATCCAGCGTTTCGCGGTTGTAGCGTTTTCCTTTGCATACGTCGCAGGGAACGTAGACGTCCGGCAGGAAATTCATTTCTATCTTAATGATGCCGTCGCCGGCGCAGGCCTCGCACCTGCCGCCCTTTACGTTGAAGCTGAAGCGCCCCTTGCTGTAGCCGTGAGCCTTGGCGTCAGGCGTGCTCGCAAAAAGGTCGCGTATCAAATCAAAAACGCCGGTATAGGTGGCGGGGTTTGAACGCGGCGAGCGTCCGATGGGAGACTGGTCGATATTGATGACCTTGTCCAGATATTCAAAGCCGCGGATCGCCGTATGCCTGCCGGGGATGACTCTGGCGCGGCTCAGCTTCCTGGCGGCGGTTTTGTACAGAATCTCGTTTATCAGTGAGCTCTTACCCGAACCGGAAACGCCGGTCACGCAGGTAAAGACGCCTACGGGAATCTCGACATCGATGTTTTTCAGATTGTTTTCGGCCGCCCCCACTATGTCCAGAAAACCGGAAGGGCTGCGCCTCTCGGACGGTACGGGTATGGACTTTTTGCCGGAAAGATACTGCCCGGTCAGAGACGCCGGTATTTTTTCTATCTGCGCCGCCGTCCCCTGAGCAACAACCTCGCCGCCGTGAGAACCCGCGCCCGGCCCGATGTCTATGATATAATCCGCCTCGCGCATGGTCTCCTCGTCATGTTCGACCACGATGACGCTGTTGCCCAGATCGCGCAGGCGTTTCAGCGAGCCGATCAGCTTGCTGTTGTCGCGCTGGTGAAGTCCGATGGACGGTTCGTCCAGAATATACGCGACGCCCACCAGCCCGGAGCCCACCTGCGTGGCGAGCCTGATGCGCTGCGCCTCGCCGCCGGAGAGCGACGCCGCCGCGCGGGAGAGTGAGAGATATTCCAACCCGACCTCTATCAAAAAGCCGAGACGTGAATAAATCTCCTTAAGAACGGGTTTTGCGATGGTTTTTTGAAAAGTTGTGAACTTTGCCTCGCATTTTTCCAGATATGCTTTTGTTTCGGGAATGGAAAGCGTGGTCAGCTCATAAATATTGAGCTTGCCTATCGTGACCGCCCGCGAGCTTTCCTTGAGGCGCTGACCGCCGCAGGCGCCGCAGGGCGTGATGCGCATATAGGACTCGTATTCAGCTTTCATTTCCTCGTTTCCGGTTTCGCGGTAACGTCTGGCCAGCGTGTTTATTACGCCGTCAAAGGGATATCTGTAGGTGCGCGTGCCGTGTGCGCCATCGAATTCAATCGCAATCTTTTCACCGTGCGTTCCGTACATTATCGCCTCTTTTGCCACGGAAGAGAGGTCCTTGTAAGGCGTGTCCATGCTGAAATTGTAGCGTCTCGCCAGACCCTCCAGTACCGCATTTGACCACGAGCCTTCTTTTCCGACGCTGCCAAAGCCCATGGGAGTGAGAGCGCCCTGCGAGAGGCTCTTTTCGGGATCGTCGACAATCAGATCCTCGTCGTATTCCATTTTGAATCCCAGTCCGTTGCAGACGGGGCAGGCGCCGAAAGGATTGTTAAAAGAAAAACTTCGCGGTTCAACTTCTTCGATGCTGATATCGCAGTCCGGACAGGCAAAGTTTTTGCTGAAATTGATTGTCTCTTCCGTATCGGCAATCTCTGCCGTAGCCAGCCCGTCGGACAGCCCCAACGCCGTTTCCAGTGAATCCGCCAGACGTTTCTCCATTCCTTCTTTGATGGAAAGGCGGTCGATAACTATTTCTATATTGTGCTTTTTGTTTTTGTCGAGCTTGATTTCTTCCTCCAGCTCGTAAATGCTGCCGTCGACTCTGACGCGCACATAGCCGCTGCGCTTTGCCTGCTCAAATATCTTCGCGTGCTCGCCCTTTCGCCCGCGGACCACGGGAGAGAGAATGATGAGGCGCGTTTTTTCAGGAAAAGCCATAAGTCTGTCCGCCATCTGGTCAATTGTCTGGCGGTGGATTTCCTTGCCGCATCTGGGGCAGTGAGGGACACCCGCTCTGGCATAGAGAAGGCGCAGATAATCATAAATCTCGGTAACGGTGCCCACCGTGGAGCGGGGGTTGCGGTTTGTGCCCTTCTGGTCGATGGAAATGGCGGGGGAGAGTCCTTCTATGCTCTCCACATCCGGCTTGTTCATCTGTCCCAGAAACTGACGGGCGTAGGAGGAAAGGCTTTCCATATACCTGCGCTGACCCTCGGCGTAAATTGTGTCAAAAGCCAGCGAGCTCTTGCCGGAGCCGGAAATGCCGGTGATGACCACCAGCTCGTTTCGCGGCACGTCCACGGAAATGTTTTTGAGATTGTGCTCGTTTGCTCCTCTGATTTTAATGTATTGTTTCATTCCGCTCCCCTATTTTCAGATATTTTTTTGCGTCCAGCATCTTGTCGCGCATGATGGCGGCCTCTTCAAAATTGAGCTCCGCGGCTGCGCGTGTCATGCGCTTTTTCAGCTCGGCAATGACCTCGTTCAGTTCCTTTTCGCTCATGGATTCGTAGTCTTTTTCGAGCTTCGGGCTGCTCTGAGTCTCGACGGCCTGCGAGATGCTGATGGCGGCGCGAACCGCCTTTTTTATGGATTGCGGCGTAATGCCGTGTTCTTCGTTATAGGCCTGCTGAATGGCTCGGCGTCGGTTTGTGATGTCGATAGCGTGGCGCATGGAATCCGTGACGGTATCCGCGTACATGATGACGTGGCCGCCCGCGTTTCTGGCGGCTCTGCCTATCGTCTGGATGAGGGAGGTTTCGGAGCGGAGAAAGCCTTCCTTGTCCGCGTCCAGTATTGCCACCAGCGATACCTCCGGGATATCGAGTCCCTCGCGCAGCAGATTGATTCCCACCAGTACGTCAAAGACGCCCAGGCGCATATCGCGTATTATCTCAATACGCTCCAGCGTATCCACGTCGGAATGCAGATATCTGACGCGCACGCCGGACTCCCGCAGGAAATCGCAGAGATCCTCCGCCATGTGCTTTGTCAGCGTGGTGACGAGAACTTTGTTTCCGCGCGCGGTCTCCGTATTGATGGCGGAGAGCAGATCGTCAATCTGACCCGCCACGGGGCGGACGTCTATAGCCGGATCCAGCAGCCCCGTAGGGCGCAGTATCTGCTCCGCCCGGAGCTGCTCGTGCTCCGCCTCGTAAGGCCCCGGAGTGGCAGAGGTAAACATCACCCGGCGAAGCTTTCCCTCAAATTCGTCAAAGCTCAGGGGGCGGTTGTCCAGCGCGGAGGGCAGGCGGAAGCCGTAATCCACCAGCACCTGCTTTCTGGAACGGTCGCCCGCATACATCGCACGCACCTGAGGCACGGTCATATGGGACTCATCTATAATCAAAAGAAAATCATCGGGAAAATAATCTATCAGCGTGTGCGGCGGCGCTCCGGGAGGCAGCCCTATAAGGTGACGGGAATAATTTTCTATGCCGGAGCAAAAGCCCGTCTCACGCAGCATTTCTATGTCAAAATTGGTGCGCTCCGCTATGCGTTGCGCCTCCAACAGCTTGTCCTCGCGCTGAAACTGCAGCACGCGCTCACTTAGCTCCGCCTCTATATCGGCTATTGCCCGCGTCAGTTCGTCCTGCGCCACCACGTAATGGGACGCCGGAAAGATGGCGATATGTTCCAGCCGCCTCAGAATCTCGCCGGTCAGAGTGTCAATCTCGGTGATGCGCTCCACCTCGTCCCCGAAAAACTCTATGCGGATGGCGGCGCTTCCTTCGCCGGCGGGGATGACCTCTATCGTATCTCCTCGCACGCGGAAGGTGCCGCGTTTAAAATCCAGATCATTGCGGGTATATTGAATATCTATCAGCCTTCTGATTATGTCGTCGCGCTCGCGGATCATCCCGGGGCGCAGAGAAATGACAAGATTCTTGTAGTCGATGGGAGAGCCGAGGCCGTAAATGCAGGAAACCGACGAAACGATGATGACGTCCTCGCGCTCCGAAAGCGCTGCCGTGGCGGAATGCCTCAGGCGGTCGATTTCATCATTGATATCGGAATCTTTTGCGATGTAGGTGTCGGTGGACGGCACATAGGCTTCCGGCTGATAGTAGTCATAATAGCTTACGAAATACTCAACCGCATTTTCCGGGAAAAATTCCTTCATCTCGGAATAAAGCTGCGCCGCGAGGGTTTTGTTGTGAGCCAGAATCAGCGTGGGCTTTTGCAGACGCTCTATGACGTTCGCCATGGTAAAGGTCTTGCCGGAGCCGGTAACGCCGAGCAGCGTTTCAAAACGGTTTCCCGAATTGAAACCGTCCGTTATTTTTTCTATGGCCTGCGGCTGATCGCCTGTGGGAGCAAAGTCCGAATGTATTCTGAATTTCATATACCCTCCGTGCGAGCAATTATATCACAAAACCACCTAAAAGTTGACAATGACGTATAAAAATTGTTACAATACAAAGGACTATGCGGATCGGTTTTTATAATTGCGGTTTGCATTGGAGAACAAAATGAAATTTACAAAAATGCACTGTATCGGAAACGATTATATAGTAGTTAATTGCTTCGAGGAAAAGCCGGATTTTGACGAAGGCCGCCTTGCGGAGTTGCTTTGTGACCGCCATTTCGGCATCGGCGCGGACGGGCTTCTGTTTATTCAACCTTCTGAGATAGCAGATTACAAAATGAGTATGTTCAACGCGGACGGCTCGCGCACGGAGATGAGCGGAAACGGCATAATCTGCCTTTCAAAATATGTCTACGACAGCCGCATGACCAATATGACCTCTGTTACCATCGAGACTCTCGACGGGGTCAAACGCTCAGACCTCACCGTAAAGGACGAAAAAATGCGCATCGCCACATTTGCCGCCGGTACGCCCGTGCTGCGCAGCAACGGCATAGAGCTCCCCATCGATTCCGGCATCAAAAACTACGACCGGGATCTGATTGTGGAGGTTCTGACAGTCGGAAAACAGGAGGTCAGAATAGTCTTCCTCAATGTCGGCGTTCCGCACACGGTAATATTTGCGAACGATCTTCAGAACGTCCCCTTTGGCACTCTCGGTCCCGCCATCGAAAATCATCCCAGATTTCCTGAAAAGACCAATGTAAACTTTGTCCAGGTTGCAGATCGGACGCATCTCAGAGTCCGTTCGTGGAGCCGCGGAGTGGGAGATACCATGGCAAACGGCACGGGCGCGGCGGCTGCCGCGGTGGCGTCGTGGCTGCTGGGTTTTGCCGATAGAGAAGTGGACGTAAAGCTGCCCGGAGGCACTGTCCGAGCAGAAATAGCGGAGGACGGCAGAACCTTTGTCAGCGGGCCCGCGACAGAGGTTTTCAGGGGCGAAATAGACATTTAATTGGTTTTTTTGCTTGCTTTTATCTATAAAAAAGACTATTATCATCTTTCGGGCTTAGATTATTAAATAAAACAAAGCCCGAACGGGAGAAAAAAGTGGGAAAAGATTACAGACCCGAGTCCGGACACGTCGGGACAGAGGCTAAGAAAAAGCCTGCTAAAAAAGGAAAAAGAGATTTATAGTGCTTCTGGCGGTCGAGATACTGGCCGTACTGGCTATCGCCTCGGGCGCTTTTTTGTATTTTTATTTCATAAAAGGCACCCACGACCAGATGACGGAAAAGGTGGACTTCAAACAGGACGATATCATCATCAATACCGAGGAAAACGTTTCAAAGCATTTTGACACGGTCAGTGAAAAATACACGCTCATAATGCTCTATGGTGTGGACTCCCGCTCAGATCTTGACAATACTCTCACCAAGGAATCAAACGCCGATTCGGAAATACTGGCTTGTATCGACAACGAAACCGGAGAGGTAAAGCTGGTTTCCATCCACCGTGACACCTTTGTAAAGACCACCACCGGAAAGAAGAACAAGCTTACCAATATTTATTGCTCATACGGCGTTCAGGAATCTCTGGGCACCATCAATATGAACCTTGACCTTAATATAAAGCAGTTTGTTACCGTAAACTGGAAAGCGGTGGTAAAGGCTGTCAATCTGCTGGACGGACTTGATCTGGATCTCACCAGGTCCGAGGTCAGGGCGATTAATAAGTTCGGACCGCACACCGGAAAGGTTACCGGCTACACCTATCATTATCTGGATCCGGATGATTACAGCTATTCCGGCGACAAAAAGACGGCATCCGTACATCTCGACGGAGTTCAGGCGGCGTCATACGCCCGCGTCAGAAATGTGGCCAAGGAAAACGACGAGGGAGAGAGCGAGCATGACGATATCGCCCGTGCGTCCAGACAGCGCATTGTTATAGAGGCGATGCTCGAAAAAATCAAAAAGAACTTTTCACTGGGGCTGCTGGATGATTTCAAGAGAGAGGTCATTCCCTATATCGCGACCAATATCGAGCTTAGCGATCTGATCGGCATGGTCAGTAATGCGAGCAAATATTCCATAGGGGATCAGGCCATGTTCCCGTTCAAGGATATGTACAAGGATTCCAGCAATCAGTCAAAGGCCTATATCTACTGCGATACTCTGACGGAGAATGTTACAAAGCTTCATGAGTTTCTGTTTGGCACTGTTGGCTATGAGCCTTCGTCCGCGGTCAAGGAGCTGAGTGATTTCATTACAGAGTACAGATACGACCACAGATAATCAAAAGGGGACGGACAGCCGTCCCTTTTTCATTTTTGTTTTTGCGCTGCGCTAACATTTGCGCAATATGATTATATGAAAAAAATAGCCACAATTCACACAGATTTAAAGACAAAATTCGGCGTGCCGCGCCAGGCGGGCCTCGTGCCCGGGCTGACGGGGCGCATTGTATTTGAACCGGAATACAGAAATCCCGACGCAGTCCGCGGTTTGGAGCAGTTCAGTCATATTTGGCTTATATGGGAGTTTTCGGAGAATATCAGAGAGGGCTTTTCACCCACTGTCAGGCCGCCCAGACTGGGCGGAAACGAGCGCCTCGGTGTTTTTGCCACGCGCTCTCCGTTCAGACCGAACCCGATAGGGCTTTCCTGCGTGGAGCTGCTGCGCGTGGAGACGGACTCCCCCGATGCCCCGGCGCTGATAGTTTCCGGCGCGGATATGATGGACGGCACGCCTATTTACGACATCAAGCCTTATCTGCCCTATGCGGATTCACGCCCGGGCGCGCGCGGCGGATTCACGGATTCATCGCAGTTTCATACTCTTGATGTGGAATTGCCGCCGGAGCTTGGAGAGCTGCTGCCGCCGGAAAAAGCGCAGGCGCTTATTTCTCTGCTTTCGCAGGACCCGCGTCCGCAGTATCACAATGACCCCGGGCGTGTCTACGGCTTTGAGTTCGCCGGTTTTGAGATAAAATTTACCGTCTCCGGTTCCACCGCCACCGTGGTGGAAATCTCTCCTGAGTAGGCCGCTCACGATTTCTCGCGGATGCTGCCGTCGCGGTAGGCGTCGAGCAGGTCGTAGAGCTCATCAATCCGGTCGTGAAGGAGCTTTCCGTTATCAGAATCGGCTACGTAGAGGCGGTTTCGCACATCTTCCACGACAAAAGTCTCAGAGTGAATGTCGCTCCCCTTTTTGATGGCGTCCTCGGTAGAAGTGAAGGGCTCGTGATAGACCAGCTTGAGCCCGTATGAATTGGAAATGAGCGTATACCCGGCGATACCGGTGGTGTTGTAATATGCTCGCGAAAAGCCGCCGTCGATTATGAGCAGCTTTCCTCCGCACTTGATGGGAGATTCGCCCTTCTTTTGCTTTACGGGCACATGGCCGTTGATGATATGCCCCGTCTCGGGATCCAGGCCGAATTCTTCAAAAATATTCTGAACTACTTCCTCTCGTTCGTAATTGGTATAATACGGCGTCATGGGTTCCTTGTGCGTCTCGGAATTCTTTATGAAATAGCGCTCAAAAGTAGTCATCCTGGTTTTTCCGAACAGCGGTGAAGCCTCGTTTGCCCATAGATAATACGCGATATCGGAGGCCGCCTCCCTTTCGGGTCCGGGCGCCATATAAAACGCGCGGCGCATATCGGAATCAAGCTTGTCAAGCAAAGCGCGTCCGCACAGACTTTCGCCGTCAACGTCCACCTGTCTGAACGAACCGTCCTTATTCATAGGTATTGAGCCGTGGAAGATGAGGTTGTTGTTGCGGACCAGGTACAGGCTGCCGTGGTTGAAAAGGAATCTGACGTGATGCTGCAGCTTCTCGCATTGCAGAAAAGCGCTTTGCAGTTTTTTCATCAGCAGAATCTCGGAATCGTTGAGTTTGTATGGATTTGCGGGATCCACGGTGGGAAAACTGACGTCTTCGATGGGATATTCCCTGCCGTAGACGGTGACGGTTTTCTTTTCGTAGTCAATCTTATCCAATAGCCGGCGGTCTTCCATGCGGTATTCAGGGTGACGGGCTATCACCTGCCCTTCGAGCTTGAACTGAAGTATGGCGGCCGCCTTGTGCATCTGCATATCCAGCGTCACGTCAGAGGGGTCGTGCTTTCCGTCGTATTTTACCTCAAAGCAGGCGCACGAATCGCCGGCGTATGTGTCCATTGCAAAACGCATAAGAGGAATGAGGTTTATCCCGTAACCGTCCTCGATAATATCAAGATTTCCGTAGCGGGCGGAAAGGCGCAGCACTGTTGCTATGCAGGCCATATTGCCGCTGGCGGCGCCCATCCAGACCACGTCGTGATTTCCCCATTGCACGTCCACGTCGCGCTTCATGCCGATGAGCTTGTCCATGATGATGTGGGGGCCGGGGCCTCTGTCATAAATGTCGCCCACCACATGTAGATGATTGACGCAGAGACGTTGTATGCATTCCGCGAAAGCCGTTACACAGGCCGAGGCCGAGCCGGTCCTGACTATGGCTTCCATGATGCCGTCGTAGTATTTTTCTTTGTCCGAAACGTCATTTTCGGCCAGAAGTTCATCTACTATATAAATAAAATCAGGGTCTATTGTCTTGCGAACCTTGGAACGGGAGTATTTCATTGAAGAACGCTTAATCATGCGGATTAAGCGAAAAAGAGCCGTACGGTACCAGTCGTGCATATTGGTGCCGGCAGCCTTGACAAGCTGTATCTTCTGGCGGGGATAGTAAATGAGCGTTGCCAGTTCGCGTTTGTCATCGGAGGACAGTTCAAAACCGAACTCGTCCTCAATTTTGCTTTTGACCGCGCCGGAGCCGTTGCGGATGATGTGGTCAAACTGCTCGTATTCGCCGTGTATGTCACTGATGAAATGTTCTGTTGCCTTCGGGAGCTGAAGAATGGCGGAAAGGTTTATTATCTCCGTGCTGGCCTTTGAAATGGTGGGAAAACGATAAGATAATGCTTCGAGATAATGCTTGTCAGCGCTCATATTTTAATACCTCCGTGCATTGTTTCGTGTATTTATATTTTATCACATCCGCCGGCAGAGCGTTACCCGAAAAAACGTCTGTTTTGCATACGATTATTAAAAGGGAGAAAGGAAACAGTTTATAATTACAGGCGAACGCTTTACAAATAAAGAAACACATTAATAACGCGAAACAAACGAAATTTTATCCATACACACCTTGAAAAACCGCGAAAAGAGAGTTATAATTCATGTACAACTGACAGAAATACTGCTGTGCCGTGTTTCTTTGTTGTTGTATATTTTTTTTAAGGAGAAAAAATATGGAAAAAAGGAAGACAAAAGGGTTTTTGGCAATGCTCCTGGCACTTGCCATGATAATAACCCTGCTGCCGGCTCAGGCGTTTGCCACAGACATTAGCGTGGCCGAGATCGGCAGCACCAAGTATGAGACGCTTGCTGCAGCAGTTTCCGCTGCCCAGGCGGGCGATAAGATCAAACTAATCGGAGATGAGACGATCACTTCTACATTGACGATCGGAAAAGATCTTACACTTGACTTGAACGGACATACGCTGACGATGACCGTTACTTCCGGGATGAGCGGAGCTGTTTATGTGAACAGTCACAGCTTGACTATTCAGGACAGCTCGGACGGCCAGGCAGGCAGAATAGACATTACCAGCAATTCCGGTAACGGTGCTTATGGTTTTTATCTGTCCGGCAGCGGAAGCAGTCTCTCAATCGAGAGCGGCAGCATTACTGCCACAAACTATTACAACAGTAATGGCAGTTATTTTAGTCAGAAAGGCATTGATGCAGTATGCGTTTCATCCGGAACATCGTTTACCATGTCCGGCGGAAGCCTTACCGCCAGCAATGCAAACAACAGCGGCAAAGCTGCATATGCCGTTTATGTTTCAGGCGGCACTGCCAATATAACCGGCGGATCAATCATCGTTGACGATCACGATACTTATGGCTGGTCCGATGATCATCTGGTATACAAATCAAGCGGCACTGTAAACATTACCGGCGGCAAATTCAAGAGCCCCAAACAGCTTGACTTTAACGGTATCACAAGCAAACTGACCGGCGGCTATATGCTTGCTGCTGCAGATGATGACGGATATCGCGCAGTCATTTCCGCAGTAGCTCAGATCGGAAATGCAAAGTACACCACACTTGCCGAGGCCATTGCTGCGGTTCCGACTGACGGCACCGAGACTACGATCACGATGATTGCGAACGAAGTTCTGTCGAGCGGCGTCACGATTGTAGCGGGTCAGAATATCGTTCTTGAGTTGAACGGTAAGATTGTCTCCGAGTCGCTGTCTCAGTCCGGCACGACCGCGCTGATCACCAACCGCGGCACGCTGACCATTCAGGACAATACTGACACTGATAAAGACGGCACTGGCACCGGCAAAATCACTTACTTCAACGGTTTGCCGGATCCGGCTGCAATCCCCGGCTATGCGAGCAACACCATCGCCAATAACGGCACGCTTACTATTGAAAGCGGTCTTGTTGAAAACACGACAAACGGCGGTTATGCGGCATATACGGTCGATAACCTTACAAACGGTAACGGTTATACTCCGGTGTTCACGATGAACGGCGGCAGACTGTATAACAACTACACCGACGCTGTTCGCATGTTCCTCAACTCGGATACAAAGCTGAACAAGGTCGTCATCAACGGCGGCGTTCTGGATTCCGACAAGGCCAGCGGTCGCGTGATTGTAATCCACAACCCGAACTCAAAAGTTAATAAGGGCGAACTTGACATTACCGGCGGCACAATCAACGGCAAAGTGAACGGCTGGAGCGCTGCCAATGCCGGTGGAGTTGAAGACAGATTCTCCGATGCGCAGTACGCTGAGATCGCCATTAACATCAGCGGCGGCAATATCGGCGCGCTGAGCTTCGCCGAAATGGCTAATGAAACCTTACGCGCGCAGGCACTTCAGGTGACCGGCGGCAAGTACAAGACTACTCCGTCTACTTACGTAACCGAGGGCTACGAGGCGGTTGCCATCGACGAAGATCCTTACTTCTTTGAAGTTGTTCCTGCTGTTACCTACGTCGCCCAGATCGGCGAAGAAAAGTATGAAAAACTTTCAGACGCTATTCTTGCTCTTAAAGACGGCGATACGCTGACCCTTCTTGAGGACTATGACTTTGTAGCGAATGAAGGACATGAATACTACTGGATAGACGACGGCGGAAACAAGCCTTACAACAAGAACAATCAGCTTGAGATTGCCGCAAACAACATTACCATCGATCTGAACGGACATGAGATTACTAATCTCATGAATAACTCCATCTGCATAGGTGCAAATGCTTCCGGTACTACATATCAGAACATTACCATCAAGGACGGATCTCTTAAAGTTGGTATCGATGATTATGCAAGAAAAGACAACAAGCTTTATGCATATGTTGTTTCGGTAAGGCATGCGGAAGGAGTCAAGTTCGAAAACCTCACCACTCTCGGCGGAATAAACGTAACTGACGGTTCTGTAGTAGAGATCGACGGACTTACTTTTGAGGGAACCAAGTTTTATGCAGTATGCTCTCAGGAAGGAGCTGATATTACACTTAGAAACGGGGATTTCTCGAAGTACGAGGTGGGCTCTGCCAATACTCTGTTCTGGGTCGAAACAGGATCAACCATGAGCATTTACGGCGGAACCTACAGCCTGTCCGGAACGACGAAGTTTGAAAATGATGCCGATCCCGTTCTTTACGGCGGAATCTATAACTTCGATCCCGCTGCTTATGTGGCAAACGGTTACAAAGCGGTTGCGATAGGCGAGGGTCTCTACCAGGTTGGCGTGATCGAAGCTACCGCCACTCAGGAAGGAGATGTTTATGACAATGAAGTAACATTCAGTGTCGGCTCGGTTGTAAAGGACGCCGATGAAGAGGTGATCACCGGAAGCGCTGAAGTCGCTCAGTCGATTACTCTTACCGGAACCTTCGAAAACGATTATAAAGAAATCGTCACTGACAATGCTTCCAAGACTGCTGTAGGCGCTGCAAATCTTGCCCAGTTCGACGAAGCACAGCTTCCCGATATCGTTGCTGCTGCCTATGTCGAAGCCGGCAATCAGGCTGCCGACATTAAAGATGTCAAAATCGTTGTTGTCAGCGACGGCGTTACCGAAGGTACAAGCACAGGCGGACTTCATACCCTTACTTATGAAGTCCATCCCGAAGCTATCACTTATAATGCCGGCGGCGAAGCTATCAACTCTGTTGCTATAGCAAACAGCCAGCTCGGATCGGAAGCCGTTTTCTCCATCAAGCTTCCTGTTTCAGACGAGCTTTACAGCGAAGCCGTAGATACTGACGGTTACAGATATGTATCTGTTACACACGTGAGCTCCGATGAAGGATATGAGGACGAAGTAGGATACTTTAGAATCAACGGAACCGCGGGCAGCTACTACATCATTTGCGACGTAACGCACTTCAGTGAGTTTGAACTTGAGCCCGTTGTCGTTGCTAATGTTGCCGGCGTCAAGGTTCAGGCCTCCATCACGCTTCAGGATGACATCAAGATTAACTTCTACGTAAACGGTCTCGATGGCGATAAATACGTAGGAGACTACAAGGTCAGATATACTTACAACGGCGTAACAACCGAAGTAAGGCTTGACGAAGTCAGCACGGAAGCAAACGGATACAAGTTCGTTGTAGCGGAGTGCGCAGCCAGACAGATGAATGACACTGTTGATTTCCGCGTATTCTATCAGGACACCGAAATCTTCCGTACTCCCGACTACTCAATCAGAGTATACTGCGAGAAACAGCTTGCCAAGTCCAACATCAATGCCAAGCTCAGAAACATCTGCCTTGCAGTTCTGGATTACGGCGCGGCCGCTCAGAATTACTTTGGTTATCAGAAGAGCAACCTTGCCAACGCTACCTACACTGCAGGAACAGTTGCTTCTACCGTAGTTCCGGTTTATGTAGCTGAGGCCACCTGGGATGGAGCTGTTTCAAAGGTAACTGCTTCCCTTAGCCTGAAGTCCAGAACGGAACTCAATTTCTACATCTATTCGGCTTCATATATTGACGAAGAAGTAACCGTTACCGTAGGCGGAAGCACATGGACCAACTACACCTATGAGTATCTTGGAGACAATGATGGACTTAAGATATACAAACTCACAGTAAAGGGTATCGCTTCCGGTCTGCTTGGACAGAATGTATCCTTTGAGATTCTGGAAGGCGGTATTGCCTCCGCGACATATTCACCCATGTCCTATGCCTATAGGAACCAGAACAAGGGTGCCGGTCTCGGAAATGTATGTAAAGCACTGTACAATTATTACGTAGCTGCCAGTGCGTACTTTAACTAAAACTCAGGAGGGGAATTGTTATGAAAAGACCTTTTGAAGAACCCGCTGCAAAGGTAGAGCTTATCGACGTCAATGACGTGCTGTGCTCAAGCTTCACTTTCTGCGGAGGGGGAGAAGAAGAATTAGTCGAGGATGATCCTTTGGGCTAATCCGATATAGGTAATTGTAAGGGGCAGGAGGCGAAAAATGCCGACTGCCCCTGTTTTGGTATACCGGGGGACGGTTTTATGAGACAGATTTATCCTGTCATGAAACACTTTGAAAAGATAGGCTCGCCGCAAAAGATTGAGGAACGCGTTTACCGGCTGAGCCATCATGTAATGACACTCTCTGTCACGGAGGGTGTCTTGCTGTACCATAAGATGACGGGAGAAATGCTGCTGCTGACATCCGGGGAATGGGGGACGGCCCATGCTGACGGCGCACTAAAGAGCGAACTGATAAAACGCTGGTTCCTGGTGCCGGAGGATTTTGATGAGTATGAGCTGAGTATGAAGATCCGCGAGATTGCAGCCATTCTCACACCTAAAAAACCCGGTATAAACAGCTTTACTGTTTTTCCTACTACGGACTGCAATGCAAGATGCTTTTACTGCTATGAAAAGGGACGCCGCAGGCAGTCGATGGACGAAAAGACGGCCTTGGACGTGGCGGCGTATATCCGCAGGGTCAGCGCCGGACAGGACGTACAGCTTAACTGGTTCGGCGGAGAGCCGCTCTATAATAGCAAGGCTATTGATATTATCTGCGATGAGTTGACGCACGCAGGTGTTCCATTCACCTCGCGTATGATCAGCAACGGCTATCTTTTTGATGAAGAAACCGTAAAAAAAGCCGTCGGACAGTGGAAGCTGCACAAAGTCCAGATTCCGCTGGACGGAACTGAAGAAACCTATAACAGGGCAAAGGCTTTTATTTGCAAAGAAGGAAGCGCCTTTAAAAAGGTCCTTGGCAGTATCGACCTGCTGTTGGACGCCGGGGTAGATGTTGTTATCAGAATGAATGTAAGCCGGGAAAATGCCTGGGATCTGGAAAGACTTGCCGGAGAGCTGCACGAGCGGTACCGTGGCGAAAAAAGACCGGGAATCTACTGCGTTCTTTTAAAAGAATTCGGAAATAAAGAGGTGGGATGCTACGAGGATGCCGCAAAAGGGGTGCGTGCGTATGAGAGGCTTGGCAGTCGGATAGTCGAGCTCGGGCTGGGTCATATTGACCGCATCAGGAGAGATATTCCGATGAACCGCTGCATGGCCGACAGCGACAGGAGCGTAACAGTGCTGCCGGACGGAAGGCTGGGAAAATGCGAGCATGAAAGCGAAGAAAAGCTGATTGGCAGTATCTATGACGATGAGGTCGATGCCGGCGCCGTGAGTGCCTGGAAGGAGAGGATCTTTGTCCCGGAATGCCGCACCTGTCTTTTTGCACCTACATGCATAAAACTAAAGGCCTGTGCGTGGAATAAGGACGGCTGCTCGGAGGCGGATCGCGAGCTGATGCGAGTTGTTCTCAGACAGTCAATATTGAGCGAATACAAAAAACAGGTAAAAAAACAATTATCCGATGATGAAATTTGACTTAAATCGGAAAATAGTAGTATAATATTCCTTCAATGGTGCCGGCCTTTTGACGATAAAAACCAAAGGCGGGCTTAATCAGCCGTTAAAAGGCTGTTTTAAAGCGCGTCCGCGTTGCGGACGGTTGATATTTTTAAGGAGTAAAAAAATGTCAGAGAAGAAAATTGTGTTGACGGCAAGCGGACAGCAGAAGCTTATTGAGGAGCTCGAGGAGCTCAAATATGTCAAAAAAGCCGAAAATGTCCAGGCGATAAAAGAGGCCCGCGGACAGGGCGATCTTTCCGAAAACGCCGAATACGACGCGGCGCGTGACGAGCAGAGAGATATCGCGGCGCGTATCAGCGAGCTGGAAGAGATTTTGAACAACGCCGAGATTGTTCCGGACGAGGTCAATTCAAAGAAGATCAGCATCGGCAGCAAGGTTCTGCTCCATGACAAAGAGCTGGACGAGGATGTGGAATACACTATCGTCGGCTCCACCGAGGCAAAGAGCCTGGATGGCTATATTTCCGGCGAATCACCCGTTGGGGCGGCGCTGCTCGGACACAAGAAAAACGACGTCGTGAAGGTTGAGACTCCCGGCGGACAGATTACATATAAAGTACTGAAGATTGAGAGATTATAAAATGCCAGACAACAATATGCAGCAGGAACAGGATATAGGACAGCTCCGGAAGGTCAGGCGCGAAAAGCTGGCTGAGCTTGCGACTGCCGGCAAGGATCCTTTTGTTATTACAAAATACGACGTAACCCATCACACCGACGACGCAAAGACGCTGTATGAGGCGCACGAGGCGGAGCTTTTGGCGGGCAGGAAGCAGCCGGACACCTCCGGTATGGACGAGGAAGCCGCCCGCGCCGCATTAAAGGCTGATTACAACGAGCGTCGCGCTATTATGGATGCATCGCCGATTTTTGTCAGCATTGCGGGACGTATGCTTTTTAAGCGCGTCATGGGCAAGGCGTCGTTTTGCAATATTCAGGATCTGAAAGGCCGCATTCAGGTGTATGTGGCCCGCGATGCCATCGGAGAAGAAGCCTACGCCGATTTCAAAAAATCCGATATCGGCGATATCTACGGAGTAAAGGGCTTTGTGTTCCGCACTATGACGGGCGAGATTTCCATTCACGCTTCGTCTATGCTGCTCCTGTCAAAATCGCTGCAGCCCCTGCCTGAAAAGTTCCACGGCCTGACGGATACCGACACCAGATATCGCCAGAGATATGTGGATCTTATTATGAACCCGGAGGTGCGCGATACTTTTGTAAAGCGCTCCGCTATCATCAGGGAGATACGCAGGTTCCTGGACGAGAGAGGTTTTATGGAGGTCGAGACCCCTACGCTGGTGTCCAATGCCGGCGGCGCGGCGGCCAGGCCTTTTGAGACGCATTACAACGCGCTGGACGAGGACGTAAAGCTGCGCATTTCTCTGGAGCTTTATCTTAAACGCCTCATTGTGGGCGGTCTGGAGCGCGTATATGAGATAGGCCGCGTGTACCGCAACGAGGGCGTGGACACCCGCCACAATCCGGAGTTCACACTCATGGAGCTGTATCAGGCATACACAGACTACAACGGCATGATGGAGCTGACGGAGAGTCTGTTCCGCCATCTGGCAGAGAAGATTTGCGGCGGCACTACGGTCACATACGGCGGCGTGGAGCTGGATTTTGGCAGCCCGTTTGCCCGCATGACCATGACCGACGCGGTAAAGAAATACGCCGGTGTGGATTTTGACACGATCAAAACCGACGAGGAGGCAAAGGCTCTGGCGCGTGAGCGCAGCCTGGAATACGAGGAGCGCCACACTAAGGGCGATATAGTCAATATCTTCTTTGAAGAATACTGCGAAAAGGAACTGGTGCAGCCGACGTTTATTCTGGATCACCCCATCGCGATTTCTCCCCTGACCAAGAAAAAGCCGGGCGACCCCGAAAAGGTGGAGCGTTTTGAGCTTTTCTGCAACGGCTGGGAGATGTGCAACGCCTATTCCGAACTCAACGACCCCATCGACCAGCGCGAGCGCTTTAAGGCGCAGGACGCTGCCGCTGCGGCCGGAGACGAGGAAGCGGAGCATACCGACGAGGATTTCCTGAACGCTCTCGAGATAGGCATGCCCCCCACGGGCGGCATCGGCTACGGCATCGACAGACTGATCATGCTCCTCACCGACAGCCCCGCCATCAGGGACGTGCTCCTCTTCCCGACGCTAAAATCTTTATCATAAAGAAAGGCAAAAGAACGGTGTGCCAAGGAAACAGTTCTCCTGGCACACCGCTTTTTATATCATTACAGGCACGCGGGGACAGTTCTCCTGAGTTATTAAACCCGAGGGCGTAGATATGTATGATGACAGGAAAAGCATATTTATAAAAACGGTGCTGCTTAATATACTGCCGCTTGTATTCTGGATGCTTAAGTTCCTCATAATCTGGAAAGCGCCACTTATTAAACAATTTCTTGGTGATGTTATTATGCTTCCTTTCTTTGAGGTTGCTTCGACGATATTGGCGGGAATTGTGGATAATATGCGGTGCAAAAACCTGAAAACATTTAATCTTATGGGATTGATTTTAACTGTGAGCGCAGTAGGCGGATGCTACCTTGAGGGAAGCCTTTATTATTGGGTTATCAGTAGCGATTTTCTTACTAAATATATAACTGTGGCTATCACAGAACTTTTCGCGTTGATTGTCGCAGTATTTTTGTTTATCGGAAATATAAAAATTATTATTCGAAACAGAAAAAAGCATTGACTGAAGTTTTTGTATTAAGGGTGTGTCAGCAGCACCCGTTCCCATAACACACAGGGACGGTCGCTCTGTGCTTACGCACTTTATATCTGATGCCTTACTACTGCATATTCATCGCCGTTACGGTAATAGTGGCATTCTTGTCGACTTCCCTAACACACAGGGACAGTCCCTCTGTGCTTACGCACTTTATATCTGATGCTTTACGACTGCATATTCATCGCCGCTGCGATAATAGCGGCATTCTTGTCGACTTCCCCCGAAAAGACGGGCGTAGTCATCTTCATCCATGTTGACGGAGCAGTAATATGCCTCATTCTCTTCATCATATTCATAATATGCACAGGTTTCACAGTCTTTCATAATCCTCACCGCCTTTTGTATTTCGAGTCGTAACTCCACGAGAGTTTCGGTCAATCTTTAAAATTTTTTCCCACACGTATTTCAAAAATCTGACAATCCTTTTGTTCCACTTGGATTTCATAATTCAAACAATCCTGTGACAGCTGTTCAAGCTTCATGGTTTCGAAAGGCATCCGCTATAATCAATTCGCCGCCTAAACCAGCTTCGTGAGCGGCGCGCCGTCACTTCTTCCTTCAATAATTATACCAAAAGAAATAATAGATACAATACACACGCCTGCATGGCGTTATGCACGCCCCGGTCCTTCTTCAAAAATATCGAAAAATGACCGCTTTTGGCCTCCTTTGTCAGAAGTTGTCCGTTTGCATTGAGCAAAAGATGTGTTAGTATTAAAGCGGTTCAATAATCTGAATCGATCGTATCCATTCTAAAGTCTTAAAACATTTCGTTTTAGGCCGGAAGCATGAAAACTTAATTAATCGTGCGGTAGGGAGTGCTGAGAGGCAAGTATGCATATAGCACTCTCGGAAAAGAGGATTTGAGCGAAAACAGAGAGTGCTGAGAGACAAGTATG
>JAFTAU010000036.1 GCA_017455435.1 Lachnospiraceae bacterium
CCGTTTTGAAAAGCTTGTCACTTATATCGGAATAGGCGTGGCCGCCGTGATAGTCATCATACTCCTTATTGTCGGCATAAAGGCCTGCGGACTGTTTGACTTTAGCAGCAGCTCCTCAACGGAAAGCACCGAAGAGGGAGATCTTGTTATGATTGACCTCAAAGGCAAGACCTACGAAGAAGCCGACAGACTTCTCGTGGATATGGGTCTTTCAATAAAGGCTTCATACGCCGAAAACGCCGATTACCCGGACGGACAGATATTTGAACAGGATATAGCCGCCGGACAGCCCGTACAGAAGGGACAGGTTATCAGTGTCAGCATCAGCACAGGCACTAATGCAATCCTGATTCCTTCGGATCTTTCGGGCAAATCACCCGAATATGTCAAGTCCACACTACGCTCGGCCGGCTTTACGAATGTTTCTGACAGCTATATCGAAGAAGCAAGCGATACTGTCGATAAAGGCCTTGTAATCAGAACCGAGCCGGGAACCGGACAGCGCGCTCCCAAGGAAGCTCTGATAAAGATAGTAGTAAGCAGCGGAAAGGCTGTAAATATGGTGCTGGTACCCTCGCTTCTGGATATTTCCGAGAGCGCTGCAAAGGAGCGCCTTACATCCGCAAATCTGAAAGCGGGAGAGATCAAATACGAATACAGCGAAAACACCGAAAAGGGCGAAGTAATGCTTCAGGACATCCCTGAGGGAACAGAAGTCGAAGAACAGACCGCTGTAGGCTTTACAGTCAGTAAGGGTCCCAAAGAAACCGAGCCCGAAAGAGTAAAGGTGCCTTCACTTGAAGGAAAGACTCTTTACGATGCAATATCCCTGCTTAATTCAATAGGTCTTAAAGTCGGCGAGCAGGATTATGAATATGACGATGAAGTTACCGCCGGTCAGATTATAGGTCAGACACCTACAGCAGGAAAGAAAGCCGAAGTGGGAACTGTTGTGGACGTCGTAATCAGTCTCGGCCCCGCTTCGTCGTCAACCGAGTCAACGCAGGAGGTCGGCGGAGACTGAATGAAGGTTTTCGGCCGGATAATTAAAGGTATAGGCGGTTTTTATTACGTTCATGACGGAAAAACCGTTTATGAATGCAAAGCAAGGGGAATTTTCAGAAACATCTCACGAAAGCCGCTTCCCGGAGATATCGTAGAGATAGAGACTTTTTCCGATGGCTGCGCGAATATTACGGATATCTGCGAACGGAAAAGCGAGCTGATAAGACCCGCCTGCGCAAATGCCGAAAAAGCTTTGCTGTTTTTTGCGGTAAAAGACCCTGAACCAGATTTTCTGCTCATTGACAAGCTGACGATATATTACAAAAGCCGGGGACTGAGCGTGATACCGGTTTTCAACAAGTCCGATCTGGCGAGCGCGGAGACTTTCGGCTCGATAGAGAAAATGTACCGCGGAACCGGTTTCAGGCCGATTTTTATCAGCGTTAAAAACCGCGTTAATATTGACCTTGCGAAAGATATGATAAAAGGCGGACTTACCGTTATATCGGGGCCGTCGGGCGCCGGCAAATCCTCTTTTATCAACCTGATTTCACCTGAAGCTGATATGATGACTGGCGAAATCAGCGAAAAGCTCGGAAGGGGCAGACATACCACACGTCATTCACAGCTGTTTCATGTGGGTGATGAAACGTATATTATGGACACTCCCGGTTTTACAGCTTTTGAGCTTCCGGGGATAAAGCCAGCAGAGCTGAAAGACTATTATCCGGAGTTCGAACTATATGAAAGTAAATGCAGATTCCCTGACTGCGTTCATATCGGCGAAAGAGACTGCGCTGTAAAAGACGCGGTGTCTGATGGAGAACTAAGCCGCGTCAGATACGAAAATTACAGGCTTCTCTATAACGATACAATAAAAGCCAACAAATACGTTTAAGAGGTTATATATGAAAAATCTTATATTGGCGCCGTCACTTCTGGCGGCTGATTTTACAAGACTCGGTGAAGAAATAAGCGATGCCGAAAAAGGCGGGGCGCAGTATCTGCACCTTGACGTGATGGACGGCGCTTTTGTCCCCAGTATTTCTTTTGGAATGCCGCTTATAAAGAGCCTCAGAAAACAGTCTGATCTTGTCTTTGACGTACATCTCATGATTGAGGAACCGCTCAGGTATATAAGAGCTTTTGCAGATGCCGGAGCCGATATCGTCAGCTTTCACGCCGAGGCGGACAGGCATATCGACAGGACGCTGAATGAGATTAAGTCCTGCGGCATGAAAGCCGCTGTTGCGATTAATCCCGCCACTCAGCCTGAAACGCTGGAGTACATCCTGCCTCTTTGCGATATGGTGCTCTTAATGTCTGTCAATCCGGGCTTCGGAGGGCAGAAATACATACCTTATTCCACGGAAAAGATCCGCAGGCTTGCCGCAATTCGTGAAAAGACGGGCCTTGATTTTGATATTGAGGTTGACGGCGGAGTAAATACCGGAAACGTCAGAGAGATTATCGAAGCCGGAGCAAATGTGATAGTCGCCGGTTCTGCCGTATTTGGAAAGGACACGGCGGCTTGTGCACGTTCATTTATAGATATTTTTGATACTTACAAATAAAATGCTCAAAAGATTTTGCCGGATTATATCAGCATGTTTAATACTGCTTTTGCTGACGCTGACATCCTGCTCTGCTGACGATGAGCAGCCTGCCATTGAGGCCGAGGTGGGCAGCATAGTTCTTCGCGTGGGCGACAAAAAAATCTCGCTTGGCAAGACGCTGGTGATATTACTTGGTCAAAAAGACGTGATAGAAGAAAGCTACAGCTCAAAACTCTGGAATGTCTCATATGAAGGAGAACAGCTTGGTGAACATCTGAAAAGCAGACTAAAGACCAATGTCGCACTGATTTTTGTGGGTGCGGGCCTTGCGGAGTCAGAAAAGATATCTCTGTCATCCGAAGAAAAGACGCTTGTTTCCTCGGCGACCGATTATTTTTATTCAAAACTGTCGGATTCCGACAAAAAAGAACTGAACGTCAGCCGTGCTGATATTTACGATATTATTTCTTCATACAGAATCTCCGTGACGGGCTATGACAGGCTCACGAATGAGGCTGAAACGGAAATCAGCAAGGATGACGCCCGCGTAATAAAACTAAACCGCATTTCCGTTTATAAATCAGGGATGTCCGGGGCTGATTTATCGCTCAAAAAGGCCGCTATTAACGAGGCGTATAAGGCGCTTCTTTCGGGCGCCGATTTTAATGAGACTGCTTCTAAATACGATGAGGGCGGCATCACAGAGTTCTACGCGTCGAGAGGTCAGCTTACAGAAACAGAAGAAAAGATTGCGTTTTCATTGTCGCAGGGGCAGATTTCCGAACCTTTTGAAACAGAAGACTCTTTTGTGATTTTCAGATGCGCCGATTCATATGATGAGGCAAAATCCGAAGCCGCAAGACGCGAACTGCTGCTTCGCCGGAAAAACGAGCATTACATCGAAAGCGTAAAAAAATATCTGGAAGAGAATCCCCTGGTCTGGAACGAGGATCTCTGGAACGGGATTGATATAACGTCCATTTCATACAAAACTGACATAAGCTTTTTTAAGGTTTACGATATGTTTTTTCCGGAGGCGAAAGATGGCGTCAATTAAAGGAGACTGGCTTGAGGCACTCCGCCCCGAGTATTCAAAACCATATTACAAGACTCTTTATGATAAGGTGGTATACGAATACTCACATTACAGCGTATTTCCGCCCGCGGACGCAATAAACCGCGCTTTTGAGCTGACGCCGCTGTCTCATGTAAAAGCCGTGATAATAGGACAGGATCCGTATCACGGGAACGGACAGGCGATGGGGCTGTGTTTTTCTGTCAATAAAGGGATTGAGATTCCGCCCTCGCTTCAGAACATTTACAAAGAGCTTCACGATGACATCGGTTTTGAAATACCATCTCACGGCGATCTGACCGGCTGGGCACAGCAGGGGGTTCTTATGCTTAACAGCGTACTGACTGTAAGAGCGCATCAGCCTTTGTCACATGCCGGCATCGGCTGGGAAGAGTTTACTGACGCAGCTATCCGCGAGGTAAACCGTATCGACAGACCTGTGGTGTTTCTGCTCTGGGGCGCACCCGCCGGCAAAAAAACTTCCATGCTTGACAATCCCCGGCACCTTGTTCTCAGGGCACCTCATCCGAGCCCGCTTTCGGCATACAGAGGGTTCTTTGGCTGCAGACATTTCTCAAAGACCAATGAGTTTCTGAGAGCAAACGGCGTAGAGCCGATTGACTGGCAGATTTAGGAGAAAAAATGATTGGATTACTTGTTTGGATTATAATCTACGGAATAATAGAAGGCATTACGGAATGGCTTCCTGTCAGCAGTACCGGCCATATGATTATATTTGAGAGTTTCTGGTCTCCATCATCCTCAGTTGCGACGCCGGAATTTCTGGAGCTTCTCCGCGTAGTTATACAGTTTGGCGCGATTCTGGCCGTATTTATCGCTTATTTCAAAAAACTGTATCCGTTTAAAAAATCCCTGAGTCAGTCCGGCAGAAAAAAAGTCTGGAACAACTGGCTGAGGATCATTATAGGCTGCATACCCGCCGGAATCGCCGGACTGCTGTTCGATGATTTCTTTGATTCGCATTTTTACAACTGGCAGACTGTCGTTATTACGCTGATTGTTTACGGCCTGCTGTTCATTCTGGTTGAGAATATCAACAAAAAACGCAGAAAGAAATACGGCGCGATGGAAGATATTCCCATGCTCACTGCCTTTTTTATAGGACTGGCGCAGGTTCTCGCGCTGATTCCCGGCACCAGCAGAAGCGGCGTGACCATTCTTGCCGCGCTGCTCCTCGGAGTCTCCCGGACAGCCGCTGTGGACTATACCTTTGGCATGGCTATACCAATTATGGCCGGGGCAAGCCTCAAAAAGATTTACGAGTATTTCGCGGACGGTCACAGTCTGAGCGGAAAGCAGCTCCTGGTACTGCTTGCCGGAATGCTCGTTGCCTTTATAGTTTCTCTGTTTGCCGTTAAGTTCATTAGAAAGTACGTCAGCAAAAAGAACTTCAAAGCTTTTGGCTGGTACAGAATCTGTCTGGGAATCGTTATAATTATTATTGCTCTGGTATTTCCCGGAGTGCTGCCGGGCAGCGGCAAGGTACCCAGCAAATACGGACTTCCTGATTATATCGAAGAGGACTATATTGTTGAAAACAGGTATTCGCGCCCCGGAACCCCTCTGCTGCAGGTAAAGGACATAGTCATACACTACGTGGCCAATCCCGGCACCTCGGCAAAACAGAACAGGGATTATTTCAACGGTCTTGCCGACCAGAGCGGTGATGACGTCACCTATGCCAGCAGCAATTTTATCGTAGGTCTCGAGGGCGAAATAATAGCTGTCGTCCCGATAGAAGAGATTGCTTATTGTTCCAACAACAGAAACAATGATACAATATCGATTGAGACCTGCCATCCGGATGAAACCGGCAAATTTAACGAAAAAACCTACGCCTCTCTCGTCAGACTGACCGCCTGGCTCTGCGACAATTACGGGCTCGACAGTTCACATGTAATCAGGCATTATGACGTGACCGGAAAGCTCTGCCCGCTGTACTTTGTGGAGCATGAGGATGCGTGGGAGACCTTTAAGGCAGATGTTCAGACGGAGATTGACAGTCTCCGGGCGGTCGGATAACAGGCAAAGGGCATAAAGAGGTAAAATATGAACATTAAAAAATGGGACAAAAAATACTTTAGATGGGGGCTTACTGCTTTTGTTGTAATAGCTGCGAGCATCCTGTTTTATATGATAGTTTCGGCCTCAAAGAGCATAGCGGACTTTTTTGCGATTATTTTAAACGCTTTTACTCCCATGCTCATCGGTTTCGGTTTTGCTTTTGTATTAAAGCCTCTTCTCAGACTGCTTGAATTTCCCGTATTCTACAAATGGGGACAAAAGCTTTTTAAAGATAACGATCGAAAGGCCCGGGGCTTTTCGAGAATGCTCGGCCTTGTGCTGACTACAATAACCGTGATAGTGATTCTCGGGCTGCTGCTCTGGATGATCATTCCAAAGCTCTATGAGAGCGTTCAGACCATCGTATCTAACCTGCCCGCTTATTACACTAATATCAGAAACGCCATCGAGGGGGCGTTTGCCGATACGTCTCTGAGTAAAGCCGCAGTCAGTACTCTCGATTCACTTAATGACAAGATTCAGGGCTGGCTAAGCAATGACCTGCTTTCTTTTCTCGGTCAATATGCCAACACTTTTGTAAACGGCGTTGTGAATGCGCTTTCGGTTCTTTTCAATTTCGTTCTGGGCATAATAATCGCAATATATGTACTTGCTGAAAAAGAAAAATTCGGCGCCCAGTCAAAAAAGATACTCTACAGCACCTTCAAGGTGGAACGCGCCACTTCCATAATCAACCGTTCAAAATCCATCGACCGTATTTTTACCGGTTTTATCAGCGGAAAGATAGTAGATTCCATTATTGTGGGAATTGTCTTTTATATCATTCTGGCTATCTTTGATATGCCATACAAGGAGCTCATTGCCGTATTTCTGGCTGTGACCAATATCATTCCGTTCTTCGGTCCTTTTATCGGTGCCATCCCCAGCGCACTCCTTATTTTGCTCGTCAGCCCCGTAAAGTGCCTGGTATTTATTATTATTGTTATAGTGATACAGCAGCTTGACGGAAATATCCTGGGGCCGCGCATTTTAGGAGACTCCACCGGTCTTTCGAGCTTTTGGGTGCTGTGCTCACTGCTCATATTCGGCAGACTGTTCGGCTTTGTGGGAATGCTGATCGGCGTCCCTACATTTGCCGTAATATATGCCTTTGTCAAAGAGGAAATTCACGAAAAACTCCGCAAAAGAAATATTACGCGTTCCACAACCAAATTCAAAGATATTGATTATATCGACCCGGAGACGGAGCAGCCGGTTATGAAAACAGAGGAAACCAATAAAGCGAAAAAACCCTTCGCGATAAAAAATATTTTCTGTTTTAAGAAGAAAAAAGACAATACCGAAAACGAAAAGGAAGATAAAAAGTAAAGTGGGGACTATCGAAAGCGAAATTAAGAGACGCAGAACCTTTGCAATAATATCACATCCCGACGCGGGAAAGACCACTCTTACCGAAAAGTTTTTGCTGTACGGCGGCGCGATAAATCTGGCCGGAACCGTAAAGGGACGCAAGAATACAAAGCATGCCGTATCCGACTGGATGGAAATAGAAAAAGAACGCGGCATCTCTGTAACCTCGTCCGTACTGCAGTTTAATTATGACGGATACTGCATCAACATTCTCGACACGCCCGGACATCAGGACTTTTCGGAGGATACCTACCGCACTCTTATGGCTGCCGATTCCGCAGTCATGGTGATAGACGGCAGCAAAGGTGTCGAGGCTCAGACCATCAAGCTCTTTAAAGTCTGTATGATGCGCGGGATACCTGTTTTTACATTTATAAACAAGCTTGACCGCGCAGCAAAAGACCCTTTTGAGCTTACAGCGGACATAGAAGAGGTTCTCGGCATAGAAACCTGTCCTGTAAACTGGCCGATAGGCTCCGGAAAAAATTTCAAAGGCGTTTATGAACGCGCTGAAAAGGTGATTACTACCTTTGTCGCTGAAGGCGCGGGAACTCGCGAGATTGCCACTTCCACGCTGGACCCGGAAGATCCAGCTACCGAAAAAAAGATCGGCGCGGACTTTATGCAGCAGCTCAGAGATGAGATTGAGCTGCTGGACGGCGCAGGCTCAGAGCTTGATATGGAGCTTGTTTCGCAAGGAAAGCTGAGCCCGGTTTTTTTTGGCTCGGCACTTACCAATTTCAGAGTTGAAACTTTTTTAAAGCACTTTCTCAAAATGACCATGCCGCCTTCACCGCGTAAAGCCGGTGAGAAAACGGTAGACCCGGCCGCCGATCCGTTTTCGGCATTCGTATTCAAGATACAGGCCAATATGAACAAGGCACACCGCGACAGAATAGCTTTTATGCGTATCTGCTCGGGCAAATACGAGGCCGGCATGGAGGTAAACCATGTTCAGGGCGGCCGCCCAATCAGGCTCAATCAGTCCACACAGATGATGGCCGACGAAAGAACCATTATCAAGGAAGCCTATGCCGGAGATATCATCGGTGTGTTCGACCCCGGAATCTTTTCAATCGGCGATACTCTTATGTGCGGCAGTGAAAAGTTTGCTTTTGACGGCATCCCCACTTTTGCACCGGAGCATTTTGCCAAGGTGCGCCAGATGGATACGATGAAGCGAAAGCAGTTCATCAAGGGTATTACGCAGATTGCCCAGGAGGGCGCCATCCAGATTTTCCAGGAATACAACACCGGAATGGAAGAGATTATAGTGGGCGTGGTGGGCGTTTTGCAGTTTGACGTACTGCTCTTTAGACTTCAAAATGAATATAATGTAGAGGTGAAGCTCGAACAGCTTCCGTACGAATATATCAGATGGATTGAAAACGACGATATCGACGTCGAAGCCATAAGCGGAACTTCGGATATGAAACGAATCAGAGATCTGAAAGACAGGGCGCTGCTGCTCTTTGTAAACAGCTGGAGCGTAGGTATGGTGCTCGACCGGAATCCCGGTCTCAGGCTCTCGGAATTCGGCAAGAATAATTAGAGGAGAATATTTATGAACTGTCCTTTTTGCAACGCGCCTGACACAAAGGTAACCGATTCCAGACCCACTGACAACAACACCATCCGCAGAAGACGCGAATGCATTGTGTGCGGAAAGAGATTTACCACTTATGAAAAGGTGGAAACCATCCCTATGATGGTCATTAAAAAAGGTGAAATCAGAGAGCCTTATTCCAGAGAAAAGATAGAAGGCGGCGTTTACAGAGCCTGCCATAAACGTCCTATTCCTGTTTCAGAGATAAACGCCATGATAGACCGGATTGAAACGCAGATTCTCTCAAGAGAGGATCACGAAATAGCCAGTTCTGAGATAGGAGAGATGGTCATGCGCGGTCTGGCGGAGCTGGACGATGTGGCATATGTCCGCTTTGCTTCTGTTTACAGGGAATTCAAAGACGTGGATACCTTCCTTCACGAGATAGAAAAAATCGCGAAGAAAAGATAGTTCAGCTGTTTTTCTTGTAGATTATATTCAGGCCCTTCAGCAGCAGATTGTCATCGCAGATAATGCTGTGCCTGCAGTAAGGGGCAATATAGCCGGCGAGGCCGCCTGTGGCGATGACCGAGGCCGGTTCGCCCAGCTCTTCTGAGATGCGGTCAATCATACCGTCCATCATTGCAGCGGTTCCGAAAACGGAGCCGCTTTGCATACTCTCTACTGTGTTTTTGCCTATGGCATGTTTTGGTGCTGAAAAGGAAATACCAACGAGCTGAGATGTCTTGCTAATAATGGACTCTACCGAGGTGCGGACTCCGGCGGTAATGACGCCGCCCAGGAAATTGCCGTCTTTATCGATAGCGGAGATTGTAGTGGCCGTGCCGAGATCAAAAATTATCTGAGGCAGCGGATATTCGTTTATACAGGCGACTGCCGCGACAACCATATCGGCTCCGAGCTGCGCAGGATCGTCTATTTTTATATTGAGGCCGGTCTTTACGCCGGGACCGACTATCAGGACGCGGCAGCCAAAAAGCTTTTTGAGAGCGTTTTTGAGGGTGGAATTAATCTCGGGTACAACGGACGAAACGATGGCTCCGTCAATATCCGAAGCTGTTATCTGATACAGATCCAGAATATTCTTGAAAATAACGGCGTATTCCAGGTCAGTTTTATTTCTGTCCGTAGTGATGCGCTCAAAGACCCTGATCTCGTCATCATCCATAACGCCTGCAACGATATTCGTATTCCCTATGTCAACAGCAAAAAGCATGCCTGCCTCCTTGAATGTAAATTCTTATGAATTATAGCATATTAATAACTTTTCAAAAAGTCGGAAATATTGTATCATTGTCTTATGTTAAAAAGGTTTTTTCCATACAAAAAAATTAAAAGCCTGTATGATATCGACTTTGAAGACCTCTATGACAGCGGAGTCAGAGGTCTTACGTTTGATATTGACAATACTCTTGTGCCTGATTCGGCGCCTGCAGATGAAAAGACCGTCGGACTGTTTAAACGTCTGAAGAAAATCGGCTTTAAATGCTGCATTATTTCAAATAACGGTAAAAAACGCGTCCGTCCGTTTGCCGAAAAGGCCGGCGTCAAATATCTCTACAAAACGGCAAAGCCTTCAAGAAAAGGCTTTTTAAAGGCGATGAAAATCACAGGCAGTGCTCCTGAAAATACCGTACACTTCGGAGATCAGCTTTTTACCGATATGTGGGGCGCCAACAAAGTAGGCATAAGGTCATACCTGGTAGAGCCGATTGACCGTACGCGCGAGCCTTTCCAGATACGCCTTAAGCGCATTCTCGAAAAGATAGTTTTTCTGTTTTACCGCGGTAAAAACAGTTGAAATACAGATAGTTTTATTATAAAATATTCCGGTAAGATTTTTCCAAGGAGGAGTCCATTATATGGTAACAGCAGGAGATTTTAAAAACGGCATCACAATCGAATACGATGGCAACATATATCAGATCATCGAGTTTCAGCATGTAAAGCCCGGCAAAGGCGCCGCCTTTGTCCGTTCAAAGCTCAAAAACATTATCAGCGGCGGCGTTGTCGAAAAAACTTTCCGTCCCACCGAAAAGTTTGACGAAGCCCGCATAGAAAGAGTTGATATGCAGTATCTGTACGTTGATGGAGACCTTTTCTATTTCATGGACGTCAACACTTACGATCAGATAGCCCTCACAAAGGATCAGATAGGCGATGCCTTAAAATTTGTCAAAGAAAACGAAATGGTAAAGGTTTGCTCCCACAAGGGCAATGTATTCTCGGTCGAGCCTCCTCTCTTCGTGGAGCTTGCGATTACGGAGACTGAGCCCGGTTTTAAGGGCGATACCGCGACAGGCGCCACAAAGCCCGCTATCGTTGAGACCGGCGCACAGGTCTATGTACCGCTTTTTGTCAGCGAAGGCGACGTAATCAAGATCGATACCAGAACCGGCGAGTACCTTTCCAGAGCCTGATAATCTTATGACATTACGAGAGGCGCAGCTTTTGCGCCTCTTTTTTAAAGAATATTCCAAAGGGAGGAAGATATTATATGGAACGCAAAAACGCATGGCTGTCGTACAGCGCGGCCGAAAAAAAAGCTCTTTATGCTCTCTGCGAGAGATATAAAGGATTTCTGACGGATTGCAAGACCGAAAGAGAAGCCGCCGAAAGATCAATAGAAATGGCCAGAAAAAAAGGCTACAAGGACATCAAAGAACTGATTGCCGCCGGCAAAAAACTCAAAGCCGGCGACAAAGTTTACGCTTCCTGCATGGGAAAGAGCGTCGTTCTTTTCAATATCGGGAAAAAGCCCATAGAAGAGGGTATGAATATCCTCGGAGCACATATCGATTCACCGAGGCTTGACTTAAAGCCCAATCCGCTTTATGAGGATACAGATATGGTTCTCCTTGATACTCATTATTACGGCGGCATCAAAAAGTATTTGTGGGTCACTGTGCCGCTGGCCATACATGGCGTGGTTTCTTTTAAGGATGGTACTACGAAAAAGGTCGTCATAGGCGAGGAGGATACGGATCCTGTCTTTTGCGTAACGGATCTGCTCATACACCTGTCACACGAAAATATGGAAAAGCCTGCGTATTCGGTAATTCCCGGCGAGGCGCTGGACGTGCTGGCGGGCAGCGAGCCGCAGAAGAAGTCGTCCAAGGATAAAGAAGATAAGGACGCCGTAAAGAAAAACATTCTCGCCATTCTCAAAAAGAAATACGGTATGGAAGAAGAAGATTTCTTCTCGGCGGAATTTGAAGTCGTTCCGGCCGGTCCCGCAAGAGATATGGGCATAGACGGCTCCATGATAATGGCCTATGGCCATGACGACCGTATCTGCGCCTACACCTCGCTTGAGGCGTTTCTGGACGTAGAAAAGCCCTCTAAAACAGCTGTATGCCTGCTTGTAGATAAAGAAGAAATAGGTTCAGTCGGCGCAACGGGCATGCATTCCAGATTCTTTGAAAACGTGCTTTCCGAAATTATCAATCTGATGGGTGATTATTCCGAGATCACTCTCAAGAGAGCTCTCGCAAACTCCCGCATGCTGTCTTCGGACGTCAGCGCGGCATTCGATCCCTGCTACGCATCGGCCTTCGAAAAGAAGAACTGCGCCTATTTCGGACGCGGTCTTGTATTCAATAAATACACCGGCTCACGCGGCAAGTCCGGCTCCAATGACGCCTCTGCCGAATATATAGGCGCTCTCAGAAAAATCATGGACGACGCCGGCGTGCACTGGCAGTTTGCCGAGCTCGGAAAGGTAGACCAGGGCGGCGGCGGAACAATCGCTTATATTCTCGCTAATTACGGAATGGAAGTAATAGACAGCGGTATCGCTGTTCTAAATATGCATGCTCCGTTTGAGGTCGGTTCAAAAGCCGACATCTACGAAGCCTACAAAGGTTATAAGGCATTTCTCATAAATGCCTGACAGGGGGGCTTATGTCCGCAATTGAGATTGCTGATAAAAAAATAAAAATTGCCTGCTGCAGCCCGCGCGTCCATTTGATGAATCCTGACGCGAATGCGAGTGAAATCATTGCTCTTGCAGCTGAAGCAGACACCGGTGACGTGAGTTTTATGGTCTTTCCTGAACTGGCGCTGACCGGCTATACCTGCGGGGACGCTTTTTTCCAGCGGGCACTCCTTGATGCGGCGCGGGCAGCGCTCGATAAAGTAGCAAGGGAAACTGCTGCACTGAACGCTTTTATTATTGTTGGACTGCCACTGCATAAGGGCGGAAAGATTTATGACGCTGCGGCCATGATCCGTGGCGGTTCTGTGGTTAAGACAGTATTTAAAAAGAAGCTTTCTGATAATTTCGGGCTGCAGGAGAGCAGATATTTTGCATCTTCCGAAGAAAAATCCGCCGGCTTTATCCTCAGTGCCGGAGATCGTGAATACTCTGCTGAGATTTGTATTGGAGAGGATTACAAGGACAGCCCGGCAGATCTTGTGCTCAATCCTTTCTGCGGCAGAGAATATCTGGGCGAAATCGCAGAGCGAAAGACCGCCGCTAAGCTGTTTACCCTTACCGGCAGGACTTATGCCGGCGCTGGAGCGGGCTTTGGTGAATCCACCTCTGATTTTATTTTCAGCGGCCTGAAGCTTATAGCCTCAAAGGGAAAGATTCCCCAGTCAAAATGTGCCCGAAAAACTGCTTTTATCCTTGAAAGTGTATCGCTTTCAAATGGCGCGGCAAATCCGGTCTCCGCGGCCGGAGAGAAAATCAAAGAAAAGGTTCGTATCTCAAAGTATCCGACTATGCCCTATCTGCCCGGTATGGATAATGAAAAGCTTCTTAAACGGGCTTTTGATCTGCAATGCAGGGGACTTGCCGGCAGGCTTACAGCAATCGGATGCGAAAAAGTTGTTATCGGGGTATCGGGCGGACTGGATTCCACCCTTGCACTGCTTGTGGCAGGAAAGACCTTTGATATGCTCGGGCTTGACCGTAAGAATATTTACGGCATTACCATGCCTTGTTTCGGTACAGGCTCCGAATCCAAAAAGAATGCCGTAAAGCTGATGAAGCTGCTGGGCGTCAGCAGCATGGAAATCAACATCAGGGATGCGGTTTCCCGGCATTTCAAAGATATTAATCATGATGAATCTGTCAAAAACGCAGCTTTTGAAAATGCGCAGGCCAGAGAACGCACCCAGGTGCTGATGGACATCGCGAATGACATCGGCGCCATTGTAGTCGGCACCGGTGACCTGTCTGAAATTGCGCTCGGATGGTGCACCTACGGAGGCGATCATCTCTCGATGTACGATGTAAACGCAGGTGTACCCAAAACTCTTATTCGCAAGATTGTTTCTGAAATGGCCAAAGGCTCCGGTAAGGGTATGCGTCAGATTTTGTCAACGATAGTGGATCAGCCTGTCAGTCCGGAGCTGCTTCCGCCCGAGGACGGAAAGGTTTCCCAGAAGACCGAAGAAATACTGGGAGACTACGAAGTGCATGATTTTATCCTGTACTATGTGATCGAGGGGTATTCTCCGGACTTGATTTTTTCGGCTCTTAGAAAAGCTTTTTCAAAGAGATTTGACGATGCGTATCTGCTTCGCACTCTCAAGACTTTTTACAGAAGATTCTTTTCGAGTCAGTTTAAGCGTTCCTGCAGTCCGGAAGGTCCTCAGATACTGAGCTTCGGACTTTCGCCGCGTGGGGGCCTGCTCCTGCCCGGAGACGCAAAATCAGATTTGTGGCTCTCTGAATGTGAAAAATTATCAGAAAAATACAATATTAATGAGGTGTAATATGTCAAAGGTCAATATTATTTCAGGATTTCTCGGCGCAGGAAAAACAACTTTCATAAAAGAACTGCTTGAAAAGGTTTTCAAAGGCCAGAGAATCGTTCTGATAGAAAATGAATTCGGCGAAATCGGGATTGACGGCAGCTTCCTGAAAGAAGCAGGCATAGAGATTACAGAGATGAATTCCGGATGCATCTGCTGCAGCCTCGTCGGGGATTTTGCAAAGGCTCTCGCGCAGGTATCTGAAAGATTCAACCCCGACCGCATTCTGATTGAGCCGTCGGGAGTAGGAAAACTTTCCGATGTCGAGATAGCTATAAAGGGTGTCCCGGGTATTAAGCTCGAGAGCGGCATTACTGTCGTTGATGCCAAGAAAGCCAAAAAATATCTAAGGAACTTTGGCGAATTTTTCAACAATCAGGTGCAGTTTGCCGATACCGTTGTTCTCAGCCGCACGGCCGATATAGATGAGGAAAAACTGCATGAGACTCTGCATATTATCAGAGAGCTGAATCCTTCCGCCCCGATTATCACCACTCCTTGGGAAAATCTGACAGGCGAGACCCTGCTTAAGGCTCTGTCAGAGAAAAACCCGAGTCAGGAGCTTGCAGCGGCGCTTCTGGAGGCCGAAGAGCACCATCGTGAGCATGAACACCATCACCACCATCACGATGTGCATGACGAGCATGAGCATCACCACCACGAGCATGATGAAGATGAACACGAACATGAGCATCACCATCATGAGCATCATCACGACCACGATGAACATGAACACCATCACGAACATCACCACCATCATGACCACGATGCCGACGAGGTATTTGACACTGTCGGAGGCGAAACCGTCCATAGCTATTCCGAGGAAGAGCTTGGCAATATTCTTAAAGATCTTGCCGGGACAGAGAAATATGGCTTTGTAGTCAGAAGCAAAGGTATTGTCCCGATGACCGACGGCACATGGCGCGAATTTGACCTCGTTCCCGAGGAAACCGAGGTCAGACCCTGTGCACCGGATTATTCCGGCAGAATCGTAGTTATCGGCACGAATCTTAAAGAACACGAGTTGAGAGAGATACTAAAAATCTGATTATCCGCGTAAAGGAATAATGCTTTTATGGAAGTACCCGTATTTATATTTACAGGATTTATAGACAGCGGAAAGACCACGCTTCTGCGAGACACTCTCGAAAGTCCTGATTTTAAGGCTTATCGCAACCTTATCATAGTCTGCGAGGAGGGCGACGAAGAATACGACGAGGAGTTCTTAAAGAAAAATCACGCCTTCGCAGTCTATGTAAATTCAAAAGAAGAGCTGAAAGCCTCTTATCTGAAGGCGCTTAACAGGCAGTACGAGCCGGACCAGATTATGATTGAGTACAACGGCACCTGGGAAATGAACGTAATAATGGACTGCCGTCTGCCTGCCGGATGGGAGATAAACGGCGTTTATTCCGTCGCGGACGGTTCTACCGCCGGGGGATATCTGGCCAATATGCGGCAGATGTATATGGAGCAGTTTGCTGCCAGCGGTCTGATAATATTCAACAGGTGCGATGAAGGCTTTGACAGAGCCAAGGTACGCAGGCTGCTTAAAACTTTTAATCCCATGGCGCAGCTCATTTTTGAAAAGCCGGACGGAGAGATGTACGACCCGGCGAGTGAGCCTCTGCCCTATGATTTGAATGCCGATATAATCGAAATAGAGGATATAGACTACGGCACATGGTACGCTGATTCTCTGGACAGACCGGAGAATTACTACAACAAGACTCTCAGATTCACCGCGCAGCTATACCGCGGCGTAGAGCTGGAGCACGGGCAGATTGTTCCCGGAAGATTTATTATGACGTGCTGTGAGGCAGATATCCGTTTTATGGGACATCTTTGCGATTATAAAGGTAATATGCCTTTTAAGCAGCGCGACTGGGTCATTGTGACAGTGAAGTTTGATTACAAATATATCCCTGCCTACGGACAGAAAGCGCCGCTGCTTCACCTGATTGACATAAAGCCGGCAGAAAAGCCCGAGATAGACCCTGTATTCTTTTAACCTATGAATTTTAAAATCGTCACCGGAGCAGAAGGCTCAGGAAAAACAAAGCAGATTTTCAGGGATTTAATTGAATCCTCCATCAAACATCCGGACAGGATGCATATAGTCATCACGCCGGAGCAGAATACCCTCGCGGCCGAGCGCCGTCTGCTGGATATGCACCCTGACAAGGTTCTGCTCAATATTGACGTAGTCAGCTTTAACAGGCTTGTCTACAGGCTCTATGAGGCCGCAGACCTGCCAAAACCCGTAACAGTCAGCGAAATCGGAAAATCCATGCTGCTTCGCAGGTGCGCTCTGCAGGTTCAAAAAGATCTGAAGGTCTATTCCAAAAACGTCTCCCAGAGCGGCTTTTATCCCAGACTGGACTCCGTTATTTCAGAGATGTTTTCGTACGGCATTTCGCCTGAGACACTCGAAAACGCTTCTCAGGATTTCTATCCTCAGTTTCTCGGCGCGAAACTCCACGATATTGCCTTGATTTATCGGTGCTTTTCCGAAAGTCTCGGAGAGAATCGCATTGTAAAAGAAGACCTGCTTCAAAAGGGACTTGGCCTTTTGCACACTTCCGGGTATTTTGATGGCAGCTATGTCGTACTTGACGGTTTTACCGGCTTTACTCCCGTTCAGTACGGTTTTATCAGTGAAATTCTCAAAAAAGCCGCCTCTCTTACAGTTTCTCTTTCCGTTACCTCGGATGAAAACCTTTACGGAGCCATAGAAAAACACGAGCTCTTTGCCATAATTAAAGAAACCTTCAGGAATCTCCAGCTTATCGCGCAGGAAAACGGCATAAAAACAGATCATGTTGTTTTCCCTGACGAACCGGAGGTTGACAGAGCAGCCGAAATAAAGCATCTTTGCGCACGCTTTCTCCGTCCCGGAAAGATCGAAAAACTGCCCGTCAGGGACAAAAGCGCAATACGCGTGCTTTCATGTCTGAACACTGAAGAGGAGGCGGAATTCGTCGCCACAGAGATAAAACGCCTTATCAAAACCGAAGGCCTGAAATACCGCGATTTTGCTGTGGTTACCGGAGCACTGTCGGATAATGAGGCAATCATCGCGAGCGTATTTAACAAATATAACATCAGCTATTTTCTGGATAATACAAAGAACATCACCGACAATCCGCTTTCACTGTTCGTGCTGAGCGCGTTTGACGCTGTCAGGTCGGGCTTTACATATAAAAGCGTTATGCGCTTTTTCAGATGCGGTCTTTGTCCTGTACCCGCCGACAGTATTGATGTTCTGGATAATTATATACTCGCTCTCGGCATCAGAGGCAGAAAAAAATGGAGCGAACCCTTTACAGTTACGTCGTATAAGAGCGTCAAAAACATTGACATAGATTTTATTAATGAAACGGCACGCAGCTGCATTTCCGGTCTTCTGGCTTTTTCTGACGCAGTCGCCGAAGCAAAAATCGGCTCGGAATATGCCGCCGCTCTTCGAAAACTGCTCCTGGATTATTCCGTTGAGAATACGCTTTTGTCACTTGCGGCCGACGCCGAAAAAGCAAGGGTTAACGAGGCTGCTTCGGTTTACAGACAGCTTTATTCCAAGATTCTGGAGATGATTGAA
>JAFTAU010000037.1 GCA_017455435.1 Lachnospiraceae bacterium
AGCGCATGTCCTGTGTTATAGTAGCCACAACGGAAGACCTCCTTATGATAAAGTTTTTTGTGGTGAACTAACTATAACATAAGTCAGGCTCTTCCGTTTACTTATTCAGTTGTGATGTAACATATGTATTGTAATCCTACACCCCGTGACACAAAAACATCGCCCGCAGGTTGCGCGTATCCGTAAAAAGCAGTAAAATAAAGTGTTTGAGAAATAATCGCTTTTTACGGGAGAAGGAATATGACTGCGAAAATAATAATAGGGACCGTGATACCTTTTGTCGGAACCATTCTCGGTGCGGCAACGGTTTTTTTCCTTAAAAAACAGATTTCCGACGGACTTCACAAGATTCTGCTGGGTTTTGCCGCAGGCGTTATGATGGCCGCTTCATTCTGGAGCCTTCTGGAGCCGGCTATAGAAGAAAGCTCCGCCGCGGAGGGCTGGTCGTTTCTGCCCGCGGTGGTCGGATTTGCCATCGGAATCGTGTTTATGCTGCTGCACGACGTTATTACGCCGCATATGCACATACAAAGCGAGACCGAAGAGGCGCATCACGAACACAAGCATAACCACGGCCACGCTCACGGTCACAATCATACGTCAGAGCTTATGCTCGCAGTAATGCTTCACAATATCCCGGAAGGAATGGCTCTGGGTGTTATCTGCGCAGGCTGGATGTCCGGAAGCGCCGGAATCAGCTCGGCCGGCGCACTGGCGCTCGCTATTGGCATTGCTATTCACAATTTTCCCGTTGGCGTTATAGTATCCATGCCACTTCGCGCAAAAGGCATGAAAAAAGGAAAGGCCTTCCTGTACGGCGTGATTGCGGGTGTCGTTCAGCCTGTTGCCACGCTCATTACCCTGCTTGCCGCCAATTCCGTAGTCACCATTCTGCCTTATCTGCAGGCCTTTGCTGCAGGCGCAATGATTTATGTCGTGGTGGGAGAATTGATACCGGAGATGTCCGGCGGAAAGCATTCAAATAAGGGAACGATTTCTTTTTCCGTAGGTTTTATGATAATGATGCTGCTTGAAATCGTTCTGGAATAATTCGCGGAACGATTTTTCGGAGAAAATTTTTCAGAGGGAAACTGGTATGGCCGGAAAAATAGTAATGGGAACGGCAATCCCGTTTATCGGCACCTGTCTTGGCGCCGCGATGGTGTTTTTCCTGAAAAAGCAGATTTCGGAGGGACTGCAAAAGATTCTTTCGGGGTTTGCCGCAGGCGTTATGGTGGCGGCCTCGTTCTGGAGCCTTCTGATTCCCGCGATTAATGAGAGCGCCCACATGGGAAAGCTGGCTTTTGTGCCGGCGGCGGTGGGATTTCTCATTGGAATCGGCTTCCTGCTTTTGCTGGACATCATCACGCCACACATGCATCTGAACAAACAAAAAGAGGGCCCGCAGCGCGGTTTGAAACGTACTACGGAGCTGCTGCTGGCGGTGACGCTGCATAATATTCCCGAGGGTATGGCTGTAGGCGTGGTTTATGCCGGCTGGCTGTCCGGGAGCGCGGACATCAGCTTCGCGGGCGCTCTGGCACTTTCAATAGGAATCGCCATTCAGAATTTCCCTGAGGGAGCCATTGTATCAATGCCGCTTCGGGCAGAGGGCATGAAAAAGAGCAAAACCTTCCTGCTCGGATCCATGTCCGGTGTAGTTGAGCCGATAGCCACGGTCCTCACTCTCCTGGCGGCGCAGGCGGTCGTCGTTGTGCTCCCGTACCTGCAGGCCTTCGCCGCCGGCGCCATGATATATGTAGTGGTGGAAGAGCTGGTTCCGGAAATGTCGGTCGGCAGGCACACAAACGCCGGCAGTATCTCCTTTGCCCTCGGATTCGTTCTCATGATGATACTGGATATCACACTGGGGTGAGATGACGGAGTGAATACAAAAATGACAAACAACACCTATGACATTGCTGTTTGCGGAGGCGGGTTCGCCGGAGCGCCCGCCACGACCTACAAGCAGGGCAACATCCTCGCTGTGTGGTATTATTCCTCGGGCGCTGACGGCTACAGACTCAGAATGCCGGGCGTTGCGGAGCTTCCGGATGAAGAAAAAACGGCGTAATTTTACACGAAAAGGATTTATAAATGAAAATCACCTATCTCGGCATCACGGTGCTTTTGTTTGACGATGGAAAAGACCAGATTCTGTTTGACGCGCATCTTACGCGTCCGTCGTTCTTGCGCTACCTCTTCGGAAGCGCACCCACAGACAGGGCCGTTGTTGACGATATTATCAAAAAGTATCATATCGAGCGGCTGAGAGCGATGTTTATCTCACACTCGCATTACGACCATGTGCTGGACGCGCCGTATATCGCAAATCAGACCGGAGCCTTTGTCTATGGCAGCAGCTCTGCGCTGAACGTTGCCCGTGGGGGCGATGTTTCGGAGGACAAGCTGATTGAGTTTAGTGGCGGCGAGGTCTTCGAAGTGGGAAATTACAGGATAAAGGTTATTCCGTCGATTCACTCAAAACCAAAAGGAGTCAACAATGACCTCGGTCAGACTATCGACGAGCCGCTTCGTCAGCCGGCCAGGCTTCGCGGCTACAAGGAAGGCGGCTCGTATGATTTTTATGTCGAGGCCGGCGGGAAACGCTATATGATACGCCCGAGCTTCAACTATATCAAGGGTCAGATGGACGGCTACAAAGCGGACGTACTGTTCGCGGGCGTGGCCGGGCTTCAGAAATGCGACAGTGAAACGGAGGCGGAATTTTACCGGGAAACAGTGGAAAAACTGAATCCCGACGTGGTAATACCGATTCACTGGGACAATTTCTTTGTCCCCCTCTCAAAGCCGGTTATCGGAATGCCGCGCTTTGTCGAAAAAACCGAAATTGTTTTCTTTAAACTCGCGCGTTATTGCGGGGAAAAAGGAGTTAACTGCCTCGTTCAGATACCGGGAACGAGCATAGAGCTTTAAGAACAGGAGCAGAATATGGATAAATTTATTACTCAAAGGAACGAACTTTTGGCGCAGAAGGTAATCAAAGGACTTGAATCGCGCAATATGAGCGGATATTATGCAGCGGACAAGGAAGCCGCACTCAGGCTCGCACTGGAGCTGATACCGGAGGAGAGCAGCGTCAGCATGGGCGGCTGCATGAGTTCCCGCGACATTGGCCTTACGGATGCTCTTCGCAGCGACAAGTATAATTTTATTGACCGCGACAAGTATACCGACAAACGCGCGGCGATGCTGGACGCTTACGACGCTGATTTCTATATCGCAAGCGCAAACGCCATGACGGAGGACGGGGTGATAATCAATATCGACGGCAACGCGAACCGCGTCTCCGCTATTGCGCAGGGTCCCAAAAAGGTTCTGTTTATCGTCGGTATGAACAAAATCTGCAGTGATGCGGATGCCGCGATGAAACGCGCCCGCGGAGTGGCTGCGCCTATAAATGCCCAGCGCTTCGGGCTTCAGACCCCGTGCGCCAAGATCGGCGCCTGCGCGGACTGCAAGTCCCCCGACACTATCTGCTGCCAGTTCCTCATCACGAGATATTCAAAGCACGCCGGCAGAATACACGTTATTCTTGTCAATGACAACATCGGATTTTGATTAAATGAGCACTTCCGGCAGCAATTCCCAAAACAAAAAAATCCTCGTTGCCATGAGCGGCGGCGTGGATTCTTCCATGGCAGCAAAACTGCTTACCGAGGCCGGATACGATTGTATCGGGTGCATGATGAAGCTATGGGAAAACGACGGCGCCGCCGCTTCCGGCAAAACCTGCTGCAGCCTTGATGACGCAGAAGACGCCCGCAGCGTGGCCCGCAGCCTCGGTATTCCCTTTTATGTCTTCAATTTCACCGAAGATTTCAAAAACATAGTAATCGGCGATTTTGTGGAAAATTACGAAAACGGCCGCACCCCCAATCCCTGCATACTTTGCAATCGATGTATGAAATTCGGAAAGCTCTATCAGCGCGCGCGGGAGCTCGGATGCGAATTCATCGCAACCGGGCACTATGCGAGGATAGAAGACCGCGGCGGCAGATTTCTGCTTAAAAAAGCCCTTGATGAGACCAAGGATCAGAGCTACGTCCTTTACAATCTCACTCAGGAACAGCTGTCACACACGTTTTTTCCTCTGGGAGAGCTGCGAAAGGAAGATGTAAGGAGCACCGCCTCCGCCGCCGGCTTTGTCAATTCGGAAAAGCCGGACAGCCAGGACATTTGCTTTGTGCCCGACGGAGATTATGCTTCTGTGGTGGAGCGGTATTCGGACAAAGCTCCCGTTCCCGGCAATTTCATCGATACGGAGGGAAATGTGCTCGGCCGACACAAAGGCATAATTCATTATACGCTTGGCCAGCGGCGCGGCCTCGGCATCCCGGCGGAATCGCGGCTTTACGTTGTAAAAATCGACATTGAAAAAAATGAAGTTGTGCTCGGTCGGGACGAGGATTTATTCTCGAGGGAAGTTTTTGCCACGGCTGTGAACTGGATCAGCGGCGAGGCTCCGCGTGAGCCGTTCAGGGCGAGCGCCAAAATCCGCTACCGCCACCGCGAGCAGCCCGCGCTCATCATGCCCCTCCCCGGAAACCGCCTGCGGATCACCTTTGACGAGCCGCAGCGCGCCGCCACTCCCGGCCAGTCCGCCGTCATCTACTTAGGCGACACCGTCCTCGGCGGCGGAATCATCACGGAAGATCTTGTTTAAGAAAACATATTGAAATCTCCCCGCGGAGATGATATTATACACCACGTGATAGAGGCGCGGAGATGACCGCATTCGGCGAGCCGGCAGGCAGAGACCCGAACAGCGAGCAAATCCGCCGAATCCCGAACCGGGGCGCCGGACGGGGTGGGCCGTCGGAGAACATCCGCCGGACTGTCTGCGAAAGTAGGAGAGCTATCGACACAATGGTTTTAATGCCGGTGCGTAGTCTCGCGCCGGTTTTTTTGTTCGGCGCCGAAAGGAGAAGAAATGTTAGAAATCGGACAAGTAAGAGCGGACGAGCTCGCAAAGAAATTCGGAACGCCGCTGATGGCATTCGACCTGACCGTAATGCGCAGTATTCTGCGGCAGTATACGGATAATTTTAAATCAGAAACACTCAAAACCGACATCATTTACGCCTCAAAAGCTTTCAACTGCAAGGCCATGATCTCGCTGATAGAAGAGTACGGCATGTGCCTCGACGTGGTCTCAGCAGGGGAGCTGTACACCGCGCAGAAGGCGGGCTATGACTGCTCAAAAATATATTTTCACGGCAATAATAAATCAATCGACGAAATAAAAATGGCGCTTGATTGCGGCGTCGGGACGATAGTGGTGGACAGCCTGCCGGAGGCTGGGCTTTTGTCGGAGCTGACCGCCGGGCTGACCTCGCCTGTCCGCACCCTTCTGCGTGTCAATCCTGGAATTGACGCGCACACGCACAAATATATCGTCACCGCGCACGATGACAGCAAATTCGGAATGCTGTTCTCAAACGAAGAAGAAATCGTAAAGACAATCAGGCTCCTGCAAAAGTCTCCGAATATCATTTTTGACGGGCTTGACGCGCACATCGGCTCGCAGGTGTTTGACAAGAGAGCCTTTATCGAAGAAATCAGGATGATGTTCGAGTTTGCCGGACTTCTGAAGGAAAAATACGAAATCACGTCAAACTCCATCGACCTCGGCGGCGGCTTTGCCACATTTTATACCGACGAGGACGCGCCCATCCCGATTGACGAAGTCTGCCAGACCATCGTGCAGACCTGCGAAGAAGAAAACGAAAAAATCGGCGGCTTTGTAAATCACATTCTGATAGAGCCGGGGCGCAGTATCGCGGCGGCCGGAAGCTACACCCTCTACACAGCCGGCTTTACCAAAAAAACGCTCAACAAAAACTACGTTTTTATCGACGGCGGCATGAGCGACAACATCCGTCCCGCGCTGTATCAGGCAAAGTACAGAGCCTTTGTCGCCGGAAAAGAAGCGCAGACGCCCATAAAAAAGTATACCATTGCCGGAAAATGCTGCGAATCGGGCGATATCCTGATAGAAGACCTTTCGCTGCCGCAGGTCGATACCGGCGACATCCTCATAATTCCGGCCACCGGCGCGTACTGCTATTCGATGGCCAGCAATTATAACAAGCTTCAGTTTCCCGAGGTCATTTTCGTAGAAGGCGGCGAGGCTCGGGTGGTAATCAGACGCCAGACGCTGGATGACCTAATTTCACGGGAAGTATAAGGATAGGTAAAAAAAATCCACACAAAAACCCCGGCAATCGGCACATCACCGAAAGTCGGGGCTTTTTTACTGCCGCCGCATCAGCATCGCGGCGCAAATCTTTTACAATTACATCTTAGGCAGTTTGGAAAGGCTCTTTGCGATTTCCTCGTCGGTGGGGACGTAGTCCTCCATCTTTCCGTCATGGAATTTTTCATAGGCAACCATGTCAAAATATCCCGTGCCGGTCAGACCGAAAACGATGGTCTTTTCTTCGCCGGTTTCCTTGCAGCGCAGAGCCTCGTCGATAGCCACCTTGATGGCGTGGCTGCTCTCAGGCGCGGGCAGGATGCCTTCGACTCTGGCAAACTGCTCGGCCGCCGCGAAGACCGCCGTCTGAGGAACGGAAACCGCGCGCATATAGCCGTCGTCGTAAAGCTGCGAAAGAGTGGAACTCATGCCGTGATATCTGAGGCCGCCGGCGTGATTGGGAGCGGGAATATAATCGCTGCCGAGAGTATACATCTTTGCGAGAGGGCATACCATGCCGGTGTCACAGAAATCATAAGCATATTTGCCTCTTGTAAAGCTCGGGCAGGAGACAGGTTCCACCGCCACGATGTCGTAATCCGCTTCTCCGCGCAGTTTTTCGCCCATAAAAGGAGAAATCAGTCCGCCCAGGTTTGAGCCGCCGCCCGCGCAGCCGATGATAATATCGGGCTTTATGCCGTATTTGTCCAGCGCGGCCTTGGTCTCAAGACCGATAACGCTTTGGTGCAGCAGTACCTGATTGAGCACGCTGCCCAGCACGTAGCGGTATCCGGGAGTTCCGACTGCCACTTCGACAGCTTCGGAAATAGCGCATCCGAGACTGCCGGTGGTGCCGGGATGAGCCTCAAGGATTCTTTTGCCGACCTCGGTGGTCATCGAGGGAGAAGGAGTGACCGACGCGCCGTACGTCCTCATAACTTCTCTGCGGAAAGGCTTCTGTTCGTAGGATACTTTTACCATAAAGACTTTGCAGTCCAGATCAAAATACGAACACGCCATGGAAAGAGCGGTTCCCCACTGGCCGGCGCCGGTTTCCGTCGTTACGCCCTTCAGCCCCTGCTTTTTCGCGTAATAAGCCTGAGCGATAGCGGAATTGAGCTTGTGAGACCCGCTGGTGTTATTGCCCTCAAACTTGTAATAAATCTTAGCGGGCGTGCCCAGCTTCTGCTCCAGGCAATAAGCCCTGACAAGCGGCGACGGACGGTACATCTTGTAAAAATTCAGGATTTCTTCCGGAATCGGGAAAAACTCTGTGGTGTCGTCCAGCTCCTGCTTTACCAGCTCCTCACAGAACACCGGATAAAGATCCTCTGCGCTCATGACCTCGTGCGTGCCGGGGTTGAGCAGCGGCGCGGGCTTGTTCTTCATTGCCGAGCGGACATTGTACCATGCCTTCGGCATCTCATCTTCATTCAAATAAATCTTGTACGGAATCTTTTCTGCCATTTTTTTGCCTTCCTTTCGTAAAAATATTTTGTCGTCTTTAAAGACGAGACTTCGAGAACCCTTTCGACTGCTATGGACGGCGCTATAAAAACAAAAAACCCGTCCAAGCAAACAATCTTTGCCGGGACAGGAATACCTGCGGTGCCACCCTGCTTGACGCCAAAAGCGCCCTCTCTGTGCGTACTGTCATACGCAGACATTTGTTCACGGAGTGCCGCTCCGTCTCACATACTCCGCGCAGCCGCGTTTCTGCTCGCCCTCGGAAGTCCATTCAGTTTTACATTCATTACCGCATTTCCAGCGCCGGCGGCTCTCTCTTAATGAAGCGGTAAAACCTACTCACTCTTCGTCATCGGTTTGATGAGGGTATAGTAGCACAAGCCTTTTTCATTGTAAAGTGTTTTTTTTTATAAAAAAATGATATAATATCGGAGGTTTTGTCGCTTTCTGCTGGGACGGCAAAGGAGGAGATATTTGGACAATATCAATATAATAATAGTAATCCCGACCTACGAGCCGGATGAAAAACTGATAAATACGCTCAATAGTATGCGAGATGCCGGATTTAAACGTCTCATCGTTGTAAACGACGGAAGCGGCTCTCGGTTTGAAGGAATAATTGACAGGCTGAAAAAAGAGCATCCGTCAGCCGTTGTTCTGTCCTACGGCGAAAACCGAGGAAAGGGTTTCGCGCTGAAGACGGCGTTTGACTATATTGCGAAAAACGAAAAGGACTATATAGGCGCGGTTACCGTGGACGGCGACGGGCAGCACCTTCCGGAGGATGTCGTCCGGGTGGCGGAAAGGCTTGCCGAAGATGACGGAAAGGTGATCATCGGCTGCCGCGATTTTGATGATGCTGATGTCCCTAAAAAGAGCAAAACGGGCCACAATATCGTTAACGCCGCATTAAAGATTCTTTTCGGAATCACCTCATCAGACAGTCAGTCCGGACTTCGCGGCATCCCTGCGGCGCTGATTCCCGCATTCGCGTCAGAGATAGACGGAAACCGCTACGACTACGAAACCGTGATGTTCATTTATATGAAAATGCACGGCATTTCATTTGATGAGGTAAAAATAAAAGCCCTCTACGAGGACGGAAACAAAGAAACGCATTACCGTGCGTTGGTAGACTCTATCAGGGTTGCCCGTAGCGTGATTCACCAGCTCCCTATTGTAAAGCAGATGATATCCTCTGTGACCTGCTTTATCGTGGACACCGGGCTTTTCAGGCTGCTGGATGCGGTACTTCCGGCGGGCTCGGCGGAAGCGTCAATAGCGAGGCACCTGTTCTTCGCCACCGCAATCTCCAGAGTGCTTTCATCCACGCTCAATTACACGATTAACAGGCTTTATGTTTTCAGGAGCAAAGCGAGCGTCGGCGCGTCCTTTATAAAATACGCCGTCCTCGCCGCGATTCAAATGACGCTGGCCTGGCTGGGCATTACGGGTCTCACCCTGCTTACGGGCGTAGAGGGCTTCCCCAGAACCCTGCTAAAGATAGCGGTGGACGCCTGCCTGTTTACAGCCAGCTATTTTGTTCAGAAAAAATGGGTTTTCAAAAACGGAAGATGACGACGTTACGAAAACAGATCCATTGAAATATCGGACAATGTCATCAGCAGAATAAAGCTTCCTATCAGCCCCGGCGTCAGCAGGGGATAATCCGAAAGACCGAATATCAGAAACATAAAAACGGCGGAAAACATGCAGAAACCGAGCAGGTTGTTTTTCCGCTTTTTGTACATTTCACAGATCTGGTTTTTAAGGCAGATCACGGTGGGTGCCGCAAAGGTGAGAAGCGCCGGAATGCCGCCCTCCAGCAGCAGCTCCAGGTACAGATTGTGCGAGTGCAGAACCTGCAGACCGTAGGAACTCATAACCTGCTTCGAAACCGCGGAACCGACCCCGTAACCCATTATCAGCCTGTGCGAAATCGCTCTGAAAGCGCTTTTCCATTCCAGAATATGATCTTTTACAGAAGCGTCACCCGTGTGAAGCTTCATTATCCTGTCCATAAAAATGTTAGGGGTAAACAGCACCAGCAGCCCGGCGATGACAACCACAGAAATAAAAAGTCTCGCCTGATGCTTGGTCATTCTTTTTACTATAAAAATAACTGTCAGAACAAGCAGGCAGAACATACAAAAATAGCTGGCCCGTGAAAAAGAAAAGGCCGTTCCCAGAGTGCCGATGAGAATGCATATGACAAAGAGGTTTTTGGTGCCGTCGTGCCTCGCCTTTCCGACTGCATAGTAGCACAGTGGAAGCAGGCAAACCATAACCTCCGCGAAGATGTTGGGATTCATAAACGTGGAAGCCGAGCGCATATCGTCGGTGAAAGAGCGCAGCGGGAAAAAGTGCGAAACGGCATCGTCCAGAAACCACCAGAAGTGCAGATATTTATAGTCCATATCCAGAACGGCGCACGCAATATACTGCAGGCAGGAGATAAGTCCGAGCAGCCCCACGCAAAGGGTCAGAAGCTGCATAAGTCTGCGAAAACGTTCGTTGTCGGTAATGACCGCGCGCAGCGCATAATAAATGCTGAACATACTCAGCCACATGAGCACGGTCAGAAGGCTCGAAACGCGCGACATTGAATAAATAATGGTAACGGCAAGATCGGCTATAAAGATGAGTAGAAACTTTCCGCTGACAGCAAGAGAAAAGATTTTTCTTCCGGTTTTCTTTTTCTCGCCGGCGGCCGCGACAAGAGCTGCCATGGCAAAGCCGGGCGCGGTATAATCCGGAAAAATGAAAATGCCGAGAACCAGGAGCGATACGATAACATAGCGCTCCCGCAAAAAAACCTTTAACCAATCGAGCCATTCTCTTAGCGACATATTCTTTTATCCGGGGGCGCTTTCGGGCGCCACCGGCTTATTATACCACCCCAAAACCCATATTGCCACCCTGCCTGTTTCGTGCTAAACTTTTTTAAAAAGCACTCCTGGAAAAATGAAAAAAACATTTACCGTGAAAAACCTGATAATGATTGCTATTACGGCAGCCGTGATTACGGTGTGCTCATGGATTACCGTCCCTTTTTTCACAATTCCGTTCACGATGCAGACGTTTGCCGTCTTTTTTGCGCTTAAATTCCTCGGCGGCAGAGACGGCCTGATATCAATTCTGGTCTACACTTTGCTGGGCGCAGTCGGAGTGCCGGTTTTTTCGGGTTTTGGCGCGGGCTTTGGCGTTCTGGCCGGCCCCACCGGAGGCTACATAGCAGGGTTTACCCTGTGCGCCGCGCTATATCTTGCGTGCGGCCGCTTTACAAAAAAATCCGCGCTGAGGGAGGACGCAGTGCTGCTGCTCGGTCTTCTGCTTTGCTACGGCTTTGGCACGGTGTGGTTTGTAAAGGTTATGAACGACGGCGGTGCGGCCACGACTTTTTGGGGTGCGCTTTCCGCGTGCGTTCTGCCTTTTGTCGCGCCGGATATAGTAAAGCTGGTTCTGGCGCACATTCTGGCAGCCCGGCTCAAAAAAGCCAGATTTTAACCGCTTTATTCGGAGAGGACGGATTATGAAAGAATACTTCACCAGAAAACAGATACTGACAATTCCCAATCTGCTGACGCTTGTGCGCCTTGTGCTGGTTCCGTTTATAATTTACTATTATATTGCAAAGGAATATTATCTGTTGACCGTAATACTGCTGGCGTTGTCGGGGATTTCCGATGTGGCGGACGGCATTATTGCCAGAAAATTCAATCAGGTCAGTGATCTCGGCAAAATGATAGACCCCGTTGCCGACAAGCTCACGCAGATTGCGGTGCTTTTCTGCCTCGTATGGCGCTTTCCGCTGATGTGGGTACCGTTGGTGCTTCTGACCGTAAAGGAAATCTACAACGCCGTTTGCGGTCTGGTCGTCATCAAAAAAACCGGTCGCGTTTACGGCGCGGACTGGCATGGCAAGGTCGCCACTGTTATGCTCTACTCCATGATGGTTCTGCATATCCTGTGGGATATCATAGCCGGACAGCGTATTCCGGAGCTGCTTTCACAGATTCTGATCTGGGTCAGCGTGGCGCTTATGGTACTCACGCTCATTCTTTATTCTATTCAGAACTTCACTTTAATCAGAAACGCCGGAAAGCAGGAGGAGAGCTGAGACCGGCTTGTAAACGTCCCCTTTTTCTGATACTATTTTTCCGAAAGAAAGGAGCCGCGTTATGGCTGTTATAGAATATAAATGCCCCGCGTGCAGCGCACCCATCAAATTTGCTCCCGACATGCAAAAACTGTCCTGCGAGCATTGCGGCAGCAGCTACAGTATAGAAGAGCTGGAAACAACTGCCGAAAAAATTCTTTCGGGACAAAAGGATCAGGTTTCTTTTGACTGGCAGAGCTTCAAAGAAAAACTGGAAGAGCAGCGCCTGACGGACACTGTCACATACAACTGCAATTCCTGCGGCGCCATCATAGAAACGGATGCCAACACCGTGGCGACGCACTGCCCGTACTGCGACAATACCGTTCTGATACCGGAGCGGGCTCAGGGCGGTCTAAGGCCCAATTACGTAGTGCCTTTCAAAATCACCTCCAAGCAGCTTCCCGACGCAGTCAACAGTTTTTACAAAAACAAAAAGCTCCTTCCGAAGGATTTCTTTTCGGCGAGCAAACTTCGCGATATTCAGGGCGTCTACGTGCCGTTCTGGCTTTTTGACGCGCATATCGAGGGCGAGATAGACCTCAACGCTCATCGCTCGGTCACTTTTGACCAGGGAAAATACATTGTCACGGAAACCTCGCATTATATGCTGGAACGCGAGGGCGAGATGAGCTTTGCGAATATTCCGGTCGACGCTTCGATTAAAATGGACAATGACCTGATGGACTCCGTCGAGCCTTATGACTTTGGCGAGCTCGCCCCTTTTGACGGGGCATATCTGTCGGGATATCTTGCGGACAAGTTTGACAGCCTGCCGGACAGCGAGATTTACCGCGCACAAAACCGCATGGTAGAGACTATAGAAAAAGAGCTCACGAAAGGCTCCGGGTACGTCATCACCGGTGAACGCGGGCGCAGTCTGCGCTTCTCGAACGTGGACGTAAAATATGTAATGCTCCCTGTGTACCTTATTAACAACGAATACAACGGCAAAAAATATCAATATGCCGTAAACGGTCAGACGGGCAAGGTGGTCGGCACCCTCCCCATCAGCTGGGGCAAATTCTGGCTCAGGTTCTTTGTTCCGTTTATGATTGTGCTGCCGATAGTGGCGCTTGCATTGATTCTTCTGCTATATATCAGGTGAGGTTCGAGATGAGAAAAATACTTGTGGCCGCGCTTGCGGCACTAATGATGATTATTGTTTCCGCTCCCGTCCTCGCGGATATGCCGGACTGGTATCCGGATAATCCGTCGTCCTTTGTTAATTTCAATGACCCGGACGCGCCCCGCCTGGTGGACAACGCGGATATTTTCGATGACGACGATGAAGAGACGATTCTCTCGCTGATTGGCGAAATTCAGCAGGATTACAATCGTGACATGGTGGTCTATACCGATGTGACTACATACGGCATGGATGAGATGTACTATTCTGCTGATTTTTACCAGTTCAACGGCTACGGCTTTGGCGAGAATCACGACGGCTCAATACTGTTCATATGTATGGATCCGGACAACCGCTGCTGGTGGGGCGCAGGCACGGGCTCCAGTCAGAGCTTTTTTACCGAGACCACAGTCAACGCGCTGGATGACCGGCTGTATCCCTATATGGTGGACGGAGAGTACGGCATGGGCGTTATCAATTACCTGCAGGATCTCCACGAGCTGTACGGCACCGGTTCGGTTCCCGGCATGGAAGATGATGATTACTCCTACACCCCCCGGAAAACGATTGCCGATTACGACTGGCTGATTATTGGCGGCCTTATTGTCAGCGCCGTCCTGGGATTATCTATCGCCGGTTCTGCGAAAAAGGCGATGAATACAGTTCACGCTGCGGCAAATGCCGACCGTTACGCCATCCCCGGCAGCTTTAATATGCGCCGTTCAAACGACATTTTCCTGTATATGACCGTGGTCAGGACAGAAAAGCCCAAAAACAACGGCGGAGGCGGCGGTGGCTCGCGCTTCTCCGGCGGATATTCATCCTCCGGCGGCATGAGCTTTTCCGGAGGCGGAAGAAAATTCTGATCGATTAGTTCTTTGTCGAAAAAGTCCGCAGGGCACTGTGCCTTGCGGATTCTTTGTTGTATGACGGGCATGCCGTCAGTCTGTGGTGAAAGTCCACAAGGGGCGTAGTTGCCGACGAACCCCATAGCGACTCCCAAGGTTTACACCGTGAGGTGTAGGCGAGAAGAAGGGATAGCGAAATCGTAGCCTGACGTACAGAAACCTGATACTAAGGCGTTTACGGCGGATAAGCTGGCAATGAGCAGCGAAGTCCAAAAGGCAACCGTAACCCGTAGGCGTAAATCAGGCAGGTAGACGAGGAAAGACTGGCAGGCTTATCCCGCGAGGTCTCACAGGCGGTTTCATTAGCCGTAGTAACAACGAACCGTGAGAAGTCAGCAGAGGCCGTAGTAGGCATGGCTCTGAAATGGGACTTGCCAAAGGGCTAAACAACGTAACCGTGTAATCAAATGTATGCCTCATGGAATACCTGACAGCGGGAAGGGCGAAACGTAAATGAGCAGATACCGCACAACTTAGGGCGAATCCATGGAAACGGAAAGGAGAGAACACACAAAGCAATGTCAGAACTGTTGGAAAAGATACTATCCAATGACAACATGAACGCCGCCTATAAAAGAGTCTGTGCCAATAAAGGAGCAGGCGGAGTAGACGACGTGACAGTTGAACAACTCGGAGATTACATCAGAGAAAACTGGAACGGTATCAGGGAACAAATCAGGCACAGAGAATACAAGCCCCAGCCAGTCAGGAGGGTAGAAATACCCAAACCAAACGGCGGAGTGAGAAAACTCGGAATCCCGACCGTAATGGACAGGGTAATTCAGCAGGGCATCGTGCAAGTGATAAGCCCAATGTGTGAGCCGCTGTTTTCGGAATGGAGCTACGGTTTCAGACCGAACAGAAGCTGCGAAACGGCAATCAGACAACTACTGATATATCTGAATGAGGGCTATGAGTGGATAGTGGATATCGACTTGGAGAAATTCTTCGATAACGTACCGCAGGACAGGCTGATGAGCCTTGTTCACGACATCATCAATGATGGCGATACGGAATCCCTTATCCGCAAATACCTTAAAGCAGGAGTCATGACACCGCAGGGCTACGAGGAAACAAGACTCGGTACACCGCAGGGTGGAAATCTGTCACCGCTTTTGTCGAACATCATGTTGAATGAACTGGATAAAGAACTTGAAGCAAGAGGACTGCGGTTCACAAGATATGCTGATGACTGTGTTATAGCGGTCAGAAGCGAAGCGAGTGCAAAGCGAGTCATGCGGACGATAACAGACTGGATACAGAGAAAACTTGGGCTAAAAGTCAACATGACGAAAACCCATATCACGAGACCGCTTAAGCTGAAATACCTCGGCTTTGGCTTTTACAAGGACAGTAAGGCAAAAGAATGGAAATGCAGACCACATCAGGATTCTGTGAAGAAGTTCAAAAACAGATTGAAAGAACTGACTTGTAGAAAAATGCCTGGGACAGTCACGGATAAGATTGCAAAAATCAATCAGGTGATAAGAGGGTGGATTAACTATTATGCCCTCGGCTCTATGAAAACGGTGATGGCAGAGATTGACGCACATCTAAGAACAAGGCTCAGGGTAATCATCTGGAAGCAATGGAAAGTGCCGAAGAAACGACAATGGGGATTGCAGAAGCTCGGAGTTGGAAAAGACCTTGCAAGATTGACGGCATACTGTGGAGACCGCTATTACTGGGTTACCACGAAAACGTGCGTAGTCAGAGCAATCTCCAAGGAAGTGCTTTCCAAAGCAGGGCTTGTAAGTTGCCTTGATTATTATAATGAGCGTCATGCTTTGAAGTTATGTTGAACCGCCGTATGCCGAACGGCACGTACTGGTGGTGTGAGAGGGCGGAGAAAGTCCGCCCTACTCGATTGCTCAAAAATCAAACGGAGGAGAGCCATGGCTGCAACAAGACTGATAACACTGCATCATGTTAAGACAAAAACCGTGGCAGAGTGCCTTAAGCGAAGCATAACA
>JAFTAU010000038.1 GCA_017455435.1 Lachnospiraceae bacterium
ACGCCAAAACCTGGTCTGAGCTACAATATCCATGCAAAGATTCTCCTTTTGGTCCTTTTGTTTTTTGTGGTGATTAACATTGTACCAAATCGTTAGAATCTTTGCTTCTTTTTTTGTTACCTATCTATTGTACCTCAACATTTTTACCCGCCATAAAATCTTTCGAAAGTCAATTAAACGGGGTATAATAAGCCCCGTATGCGGAGAAAATGTCCGGCGTTTGTGCCGGAAAAGAATAACAAAAAACGGAGGTTTGTATGAATACATTTCCTGTTTATCTTAAAGACCATTTCGCGGAACTGGCGGGACATAAGAGTAATCCCGTCCTTACGGCATTTTTGCATGACGAGCCCGGGCGGGCTGACGGAAAACGCCCGTGCATACTGATTCTGCCCGGCGGAGGATATCACTGCACCAGCCCACGGGAGGGTGCACCTATTGCAAAGCGTTTTTTTGAAGAGGACTTTAATACCTTTGTGCTGGATTACAGTACCGAAATCGGCGATTATCCCAAGCAGCTCATAGAAACGGCTGCCTCTGTGGAATTGATATGCCAAAAAGCCTCCGAATGGGGCTGTGACGAAACAAAAATCGCGATTCTGGGATTTTCCGCGGGAGGACATCTGGCGGCGCATTATTCAAACGCATACAAAATACCCGAGGTTCGTTCGGTCTTTCCCGGCAGCAGACCCGTGAACGCGTCCGTGCTCTGTTATCCGGTTATTACCGCTGAACCGGAACAATACCATTTCGGCTCTTTCGTAAACCTTCTCGGACGTGAGAATATCACGCGCGAGGAAATAGACAGGCTCTCCTGCGAAAAGCTCGTTACCGCCGAAACGCCGCCGGCTTTTATCTGGCATACGGCGTCGGATGAGATAGTTCCCGTAGCGAACAGTATCCTCTATGCAGAGGCTCTCGCGGACAAGGGCATTCCTTTTGAACTGCATATTTATCCTTTCGGAAAACACGGTCTTGCAACTGCGGACAACGAGACAAACGAAAACCTGTCCGCGGGTGAAATGCTGGCGGCAGGCTGGATCAGAGACGCCGCAGCATGGCTTAAAATTATTCTCGAATAACATTTTCCGGAGCTGATTGCACCAAAACGCTACACCTTTTTTCAATCAGCTCCGAAAATCGCTCTTTTAAATGCTGCGAAAGCAGAGAACTCTCACATAACTCCCGGTAATCCGGTTTGAGAGAAATGATATTCGCAATCATCTTTTCAGCAGATGATTTTTGGGATGCCACATTCTTCCTGCGTAAGCCTTGCCTCTTTTCTGCTTTTTTTACATATTCAGCAATCGGATTCATAATTATGCAGTCTTTCCTTGTGTTGCTACGTTTGTTATATACCCTTTAGGATATAAAGCCAGGTGGTTTATAGGAAAATATACCTTTACGGGTATATTTTGTTTGTGAATGCTCATATTATACCTTATCGGGTATAGAAGCGCAGGCGCGTGATGCTAAAGTAAAAGTGGACCCTGCCGGTGGTGCAGGGCGCGTGCCATGTTAAATAAACCGTGCAAAATCTGACAGCTTTTTAATCCGACCCCGACACCGTTGCTTTTGCCGGACGGTCAATTTATAATCGAAGCAAAACGTAACAAGGAGACTTTTATGGATATCAACAGACTTTTACAGGGCGTGGATTGTTCCTGTGGCAGGCATCACACCTGCCCCATTGACGCAGTATACGTAGAGCGCGGCGCCACGTCTCATCTGCCGGAACTTCTTGAGGGCAAAAAGCGTATAATCGTAGTTTCCGACGAAAACACCTTTAAGGCGGCCGGAGAAGACGTGCTCGGCGCGCTTTCGGGCAAAGATATTGTCCGCGTCACCTTCCCGGGCGACAGGATTCTGGTTCCGGACGAAGCGGCAACAGCCGCTGTTGAAAAAGAAATGTCCGGCGTAGAATTCATAGTCGGAATCGGAAGCGGCGTTATACAGGATCTTTGCAAATACGTTTCGCTGCGCAGCGGCGTGCCCTACCTTGTAGTGGCTACTGCTCCCAGTATGGACGGCTACGCCTCAAACGGCGCGGCTATGATTCTGGGCGGGATGAAGGTCACAGTTGCCGCGGGACTTCCCCGCGCCATCCTTGCCGATCCCGCGGTTCTTGCAAAGGCTCCTATGGAAATGATCAGAGCCGGTTACGGAGATATAATCGGCAAGTTTTCCGCGCTCAACGATTGGAAACTCAGCCGCTGCGTGAACGGCGAATATTTCTGTCAGTGGATATATGACGTTACAATGGAAGAGGTAAATCGCACGATGTCTCTCGCGGACGGCCTTATGAAACGGGACTTGACCGCGGTTGCCGCGCTGATGGAGGCGCTGGTTATCGTAGGCGTCATGATGAGCTTTGCCGGCTCGTCGCGCCCCGCGTCCGGTTCAGAGCATCATCTTTCCCACTTCTTCGAGATAACCGGCATCCTGGATGATGCGCCTTATTTCCCTCACGGTATCGACGTGGGCTATGCCACCGTCATAACCGCCGGCATTCGCGAAAAGCTTCTTTCCGCACCATTTCCGACGCAGCGCTTCGTTGCCGGGCAGGATGAATACGAAAAGGAAATCCGCCGCGTTTACACCGCTTCCGCGGACGGCTGCATCGCGCTCCAGAAAAAGGTGGGCAATTATGACAAGGACAGAACCGGCATTTACCTCGAAAAAGAAGAGGAAATCCGCAGCATCCTCGCCGAAATGCCATCCGCGGCCGAAACCGAAAAAATCCTTGCCGCGGCCGGATACGACATAAAAGAGTTTTATGACCTTTACGGGGAGAAAAAGATCTGCGACGCCGTGAAATGGGCAAAGGATCTGAAGGATCGCTATACCGTTTTGTGGGTCAATTACGATTTGTACAAAGGGGAGATGTAATGAAAGAATTTGACGTCAAAAAAATCCGCGTCGCGCCGCTTTTGAAATAGACTCACTCTAAAACTTTCTAAAAAGAAAGTTATATTTTGCCCAACAGAAAATTTAGTGTTGACAAATAGTACGGTTAGGATAAAATAATTCTTGGTTGTAAAAACATATCAGGAGGTTTTGAAATGAAAGACTTTATCATTGATCCCGCAACAGGATTTTCCTTTAACCCTTCGGATTTCGTTCCTTTTAAGGATCGCGAGGTCTGCGAGCGTGTCCGCAAGATCAGCGGCACCGATCTCGAAAAGCGCGAGACCTGGTGGCATCCGGAATTCAACGTAAAGGTTATGATGAATCCTCATCCCGTACTTATCGCCACGCTTTTCTCGCGCCTCAAGGCCGCGTCTGAGGCCGGCAGAAAATTCACCATGATCCTTGGCAACCCGGAGCCCGATACCTATATTCCGCTGGCTCAGCTTATCAACTATTTCAAAGTTGACTGTTCAAAGGTCCACATCTTCGCGGAGGATGAATGGGCTGACGACCAGGGCAATATCGCTCCCCTCACCTACGAGGCCGGCTTCGTTCACTCCATGATCAAGTATCTCGTATATCAGATCGACCCGAAGCTCCGTATGCCCATGGAAAACGTTCACTTCCCTACCAACGAAAACATCAATGATTATTCAAAAATCATCAATGACATTTCCGAAGGCGGCGCGGACATTATCTCCACGTCACCCGGCTGGACAGGTCATGTAGCTTTCGTGGATCCCATTCCGGAATTTATCGGCAGCGGAGACATTGAGGAATGGCTTAACAAGCCCGCTCAGATAGTCAAACTTCATCCCATGACCATCCTTCAGAACTCGCTCAACGGCACATTCGGACAGTCCGGCGACATCGCCAACGTTCCTCCGAAAGCCGCCACTATCGGCCCCATCGACGTAATGCGCGCCAAAGAGCGTATTGAGGTTCACGCGCTCAATACCTGCGGTACTTTCTCGTCATGGCAAAGAATGACGTCCCGTCTTGTTACTCACGGCCCCGTCACCCCGCTGGTTCCCAGCTCTATGCTCCAGACCAAGCCCACACAGGTTTATATCAGCGAAGAATTGGCAGCTCCTTTCGAGTGCTGGGAAAAGGTCGGATATTAATTATTTGCTCCTCAAAGGACCGGTTTACCGCCGGTTCTTTTTTTGTGTTAGAAAAAGGGAGTTTTATAGAATTCAGATGGAGAGCGCGGCGTCGTAGAGACGGGAAAAACGCGCGTATTTTTCGTCATAACTATAGCGGGGCTCGTAACGCGCTTTGAAACGGACGCAGAGAGAGGCAGCCTCTTCAAGAGACTTATAGGAACCGCTGCCGACGGCGGCAATCATGGCCGCGCCGAGGCACGCAGCCTCGCTTTCCTCGGGAACCAGAACCGGAAGTCCTGTGATATCAGCCTGAATCTGACACCATAACTCGCTTTTGGCTCCGCCGCCGGTGGCGATGATGGAATCGACCACTGTGCCGGCTTTTTTTATTGCTTCGCAGTTTTTGCGAAGAACAAAGGCCACGCCCTCCATAACGGCGCGCGCCATATCGAATGCGTCGTGCTCCTGCCTGAGTCCGTGGAATACTCCGCTGGCTCCGGCCTCAAATTCCGGCGCGTTGGTGCCCACGATATAAGGAAGAAAAATGATGTCGGTGCGGGGACGCTCATTCAGAACCGCGTTCAGTTTGTCATAGCCGACGCCGGGCATGCAGGTACGTCTGAACCATTCCAGACTGACGCCGCCGCTTTCCGCCACGGGCAACATCACACGCGTGTCGGGCAAAAAACCGTAGTGCATTGCGATCTTTCCGCCGTGTCCGGAGTCCCCGCGGGTCATTACCGCCAGAGCCATTACAGTACCGGTGGAGAGTGTGACGCGTCCGGGAGAAATATTGCCCGTACCTATCATACCGGCGAAATGGTCCAGAGTGCCGGTATTTATCGCGGCGCCCCGGTTTATTCCTGTCAGCGCGGCGGCTTCCTCGGTCAGGCTTCCGGCCACAGTACACGGCTCGACGAGCTGCGGAAGCTGCGCCGTACTGATTCCTATGGCGTTCAGCATTTTCTGCCAGTAGCTTTTTTTATAAATGTCAAAATACAGACTGAATGTCGCGATCGACATATCGGCGCAGAGCCTTCCGGTGAGCCTGTATGTGACGTAGTCCTTTAATAATACAAAATACGCCGTCCGGGGGAAAATATCGGGACGGTTTTTCTTTAACCACAGGATCTTGGTCGCGGGCCAGATGGGAAGCATGGAAAGCTGACCGGTAACGCCTCTGACGGTTTCCGGAGAAAAAAGCTCGGAAAGCTGTTCGCACTCGCTGACCGATCTCTCGTCCATCCAGGAGATGGCGTTCATAAGCGGGCGCATGTCAGCGCCCAGGCATACCAGCGTTTCCGCCTGTCCGGTCAGGGCGATTTGCTTTATGTTGGCGCCGCTCCCCGCTTCACTGACAATATCACGCAGCAACCCGGCGAGGCGCTCAAAGACCGCTTCGGCGTCAAATTCTACCGTATCGCCGCCGCGGATATAATCAACGGGCGTCGATTTAAAAGCAACGCGCCGCATACCTGAGTTGTACGCGGCTGCTTTGATGTTTGTGGAACCAAGATCTATTCCTATGTAAGTCGGTGCGCTCATGCCAAAGTCACTTTCATTCCGGTCTGTCTCAGGGCGTCCGTTTCCGCGCGGTCGGCGCGCTCATCGGTAATGAGGCTGAGCTTGCCGTCGTTTACTTCGCAGACCTTTGAAAAGCCTGCCGTTCCGACCTTTGAATGGTCGGCGGCAATGATAACCTGTTTTGAAGCCGCTATCATCATGCGGTCAATAATGGCTTCCTCGGCGTGGCAGGTGGTAATGCCTCCATTCGTGCTGATGCCGTCTATGGACAGGATTGACCAATCGGCTTTGTAGTGGGAGAGCTGCTCCTGCGCATCGCTTCCGTAGGTGAAATTGAAGGTGGAATTGAGTTCTCCGCCGAGCAGCAGCACGCGGAAGCCGGGAGTATTGTTAAGGATCTTCGCAACGTCAAAAGCGTTCGTGACCACATTCAGAAATTTCTTTTTCTGAAGAGCTCTGGCTGCCTCTACGCAGGTGGAACCCGAATTGATAAAGATGGTATCGCCGTCTTTTATTATTTCGGACAGAACTTCGGCAATGCGCCTCTTTTCGGCCTGGTTTTTGATGTGCATATAATCGGACGGATTAGCGGCGACAGAAAGAACCGCGCCTCCGGAAACCCTCGCGAGCTGACCGGCCTCGTTCATGGAATCGAGGTCTTTTCTGATAGTGACGACAGTCACACCGAGAAGTTCGCTCAGCTCCGCGACGGAAACCTTTCCGTGCTCCTGAAGTATTGTGAGAATTTTCTCGCGCCTTGAATCAATCTTCGTTTTTCTGCTGCCCATGGTATTTATTCCCTTATTATTTATTGAGTCTCTTTCCGACTGCGCCTCCGGGATGAATAAGAGCGAAATCTTCTTTTTCATATCCCGTCTCCTCCATCAGCGCCGCCTGGAGTGCGTGAAAAACCGCACACGCCGCGGTAGTGCTTGTGGTCCCCTGAACATTATACTTGTCAGTTTCACGATTTACAAGAAACTTTATCAGAACGTCAGCTCTGCGCGCAAGCTCCGAATCAGTGTTTTCAGTAACAGTGATGATTTTGACTCTTTTTTTTTCGCAGATGTCGGCGATGGGTATCAGCTCGCTTGTTCCGCCGCCGCGGGAGAGCAGCAACATCACGTCTCCTTTTTTTAAAAATCCCATGCCGCCGTGGACGGCCTCCGCGGGGCTGATAAACTTTGCCGGTCTCTCCGCGCAGCACATCAGATGAGCAAAATGCATACAGGCAATGCCCGAATGTCCGCAACCCGACGCGCCTATGCGCTCCGCGTTCTTCAACAGTTCCACCGCCGCCGAAAAACTGTCCCGGTCTATTGCGCCCTTTAGCGCGGAGAGGCATTCCGCCTCAGTATCGAATGCCGCCAGGGCCATATTATAAGCATTATCGGATATCATATTTTTTCCTCCACTTGTAGTATAAATTTTTCCAAAAAGAAAGTCAAGTAATTATTTAGCTTTTTGAAAATGAATGTTTCAGATTGTTTTTAAGAAAAAAACATTGACTTTCTTTCTAAAAAAAACTATCATAAATGAAAAATAACACGGAGTATAAAAATGAATATAAAACCGCCTTTTTTTGAGATAGGACCAAAATCCTATTTGTACGGAGATGATATACTGGAATTGGCTCTTGCGGCAGACAAAGCCAGCAAAAAATACGGCGTAGACATTATCTTTACGACCCCCGTTGTAGACATCAGGCGCGTGGCGCAGGAAACAGAGCGCCTTCATGTTTTCGCGCCCCACATGGACCCCATTTACCCCGGACGTGGGCTCGCGGATATTCTGCCCGAGAGTCTCGTGGCTGCCGGAGCGGAGGGCGTAATGCTCAACCACACCGAAAAACCTCTTTCATACGAGGTTCTCTCAGAGACTGTCAAACGCGCAAAAGAGGTGGGGCTGACCACTATCGTTTGCGCGGATTCCGCCCGCGAAGCCGCGAGTATTGCCCGGCTGAAACCCGATATTATAGTGGCGGAGCCGTCGGAACTTATCGGCACCGGCGTCAGCGTAGGGGAAGAATATGTAGCCGCAGCCATGGACGCGGTACATAACGTGGATTCGGATATTTTAGTCCTGACAGCCGCGGGTATAGCGGGCGGGCAGGATGTTTTTGACGTAATAGCCGCCGGAGCCGACGCAACAGGCTCCTCGTCCGGCGTGGCAAAGGCGGAGGACAGAGCCGCCATGGTAGATGAAATGATTTCCGCTGTCCGCGAAGCATGGGATATGCGGTATCCTGAAGGAGGATAATAAAAAAATGGAATTCAAGGTTTTTCAAAAAGAACTCGAGCTGCAGAGCAGGGGCTGGATCCCCACTTTCCACGACGTCTCAAAAGAGGTTATGGAGATAGTCGCTGCGTCCGGTGTCAAAAACGGCACAGTCACTATCGCGTCGCACCACACCACCTGCTCGGTCATGATACAGGAGTGCAGCCACGATCTGGATTCTTTCGATCTGGAATACCTGCAGCACGACCTGCTGGATATCATGAGGGATCTTATTCCGGATTACCGCGAGGAGGGCGACTATCGTCATCCCGGCCCCGTTCACGCGCAGTTCGGCAGATATGTGGACGAGCCCGGCAACTATACCAGCATGAACACGGACGGCCACCTTCGCTCGGTATTCTTCGGACGCAGTGAGACCATGACCATAAAGGACGGAGTGCTGGACGGCGGCGAATTCGCCCACATCTATTTCGTTGACTGGGATCAGGTCAGGGCCCGTCACCGTCAGCTCAATATTACCGTTATGGGTACCACGGACGACGTGGGAGACCGCAAGTGGAACGACGGAGAAACCATCAATACGCTCCGCAAATTCACCGAAGAAGAAAAGGCATACGACAGACGCTACACTCTTCAGCAGGAGAGATAAGGACTGCGTCACGAAAGGAAATTTATCGGAGAGAATAATATGAGACTGATTATAGACAATGCCAATGTTTCCGACATCAAGAGGCTTTATGACGTTTATCCCATCGACGGAGTGACCACAAATCCTTCTATACTTGCAAAAACAGGCAGAAAGCCTTATGATGTACTGAAAGCTATCAGAGAGCTCGTCGGACCTGACGGAGAGCTTCACGCCCAGGCGATATCCCGCAAGGCTGAGGACATCATCCGCGAGGCGGAGTTCATCCGCGAAAAGCTCGGAAGCGCTACTTATATTAAGATTCCCGCCATTCCGGAGGGTATTAAAGCTATTAAAGAGCTCTCAAAGGTCGGATGCCGCATTACCGCAACCGCGGTTTATACCCCTCTGCAGGCGCTGGTGGCCGCAAAGGCCGGAGCCGATTATGTGGCTCCGTACGTAAACCGCATTGACAATCTCGGCGGCAGCGGCGTAGAGACGGTCGGTGAGATTAAAGAGATCTTTGAAAACAACGGAATAAAAACAATGATTCTCGCCGCGAGCTTCAAAAATGCGAATCAGGTAAAAGAGATCTGTCGAATGGGCATCGACGCCGTCACGCTCCAGCCGGAGCTGATAGACTCGCTTCTCAAAAACGATTCCGTAGAAGCCGCCGTAGACAGATTCATTTCGGATTTTGAGGTTCTCTGTGGTTCCGGAGCTACCATGATCCAGAACTGAAGGCCCGCTTCACAGGGAGACAGAGGACGTGGAGACAGGGGACGAAACAGTGTCTCCTGTCTTCTTTTTAACAAACAAATAACAGGAGTATAAATATATGAAAGCTATTATCAACGCGACACTCGTCATGAAGGATCATCTGATCTGCGACGCGTGTATTTTATTTGAAAACGGTGTTATCGTCGATTTCGGCGAGATGTGCAGCCTCTCAATTCCGGAGGGAGCGGAGATAATCGACGCGCAGGGGCTCTTTGTCGGTCCGGGTCTTGTGGACATTCATAATCACGCCGGCGGCGGAAAGTGGTTCTTTGAGGATCCGGAGTATGCCGCTCGCGCCAATCTGCTTCACGGCACGACCACAGTTCTGGCCTGTCTTTATTTTGATATGAATAGGGACGAGCTGGTAGAGAGCGCCGCGCGCATAAAGGCCGTGATGAATACTCCGGCCGGAGCCAACATCGCCGGCTTTTATATGGAAGCCCCGTACATGAATCCCAAATTCGGTGCGAACCGCGAGCAGAATCCCTGGCGCGGCCCCATCCGTGCCGAGGACTACATGCCCGTCATCGAGGCTGTCGGCGACGACGTGAGAGTCTGGGTGCTCGCCCCCGAAAGAGAGAATATCGAACAGTTTGTAAAGGATGCCAAAAAGCGCAATCCGAACGTCCGCTTTTCCGTGGGACACAGCGAGGCGAGCCCGCAGCAGATTGAGGCGCTCATGCCTTACGGTCTCTGTATCGGAACCCACCACACCAACGCCACCGGAGACCGCATTTTTTATCCCGAGGTCCGCGGCGTTTGTGTGGATGAAACGGTCAATTACAACCGCGACATCTACGCGGAGCTTATCTGCGACAGCCGCGGCATCCATGTGGATCCCTATATGCTGCGTCTGGTACGCAAGATTAAGGGCGACGACAGGATTATCCTCATTACCGATTCCTGCGTATTTGACGGACCCATCCCGCCCGGATATGACGGCGTGACGGATATCAATTTTGACCATGAGGGCGAAATCGCCGGCTCAAAGCTGTCTCTCGAGATAGCCTGCCGCAATATGATGAAGCACACCGGAGCGTCTATCGTCGATGTGTTTAAGTTTGCGTCGACGAACCCCAGCAATGTTCTGGGCTTAAAAGACAGGGGTCTGATAGAAAAAGGCCGCCGCGCGGATCTTATCATCACGGATCATTGGATGAACGTCAAAAAAGTTTTGTTCAAAGGGGAAGAGGTCTCTTGAAAAGATATTGTGCAAAAAAGGTGACGGGCACTCCTGATTGGGAGGATTGTCCGAGTGCTTTTCTCGAGGAAAAATATCGTTTGACGCCGCCCGGGACCGGCGCCGAAGCTCAGCTCGCCTGGACGGACGACAAGCTGCTGGTTCATCTGAGGGCTTACGTCAGTGAAATCCGCGCGGAGGAAAAGGGTCCTACGGGTTCGCCCTGCGAGGACAGCTGTCTGGAGTTCTTTTTCTGCCCGGTTCCCGGCGACGGGCGTTATTTTAATATAGAGTTTAATTTTAACGGTTGTGTGTATCTGGGTTTCGCGAGCGGTCTTTCCAATCTGGTAAGGCTCCTCCCGGAGGGCGGCATCGAGCAGATTTTCCATCCTGAGATCAAAAGGACTCCGGATGGGTGGGAAATCTTTTACGAGATTCCGTTTGATTTTATCCGCAGGTTTTTGCCGGAGACGAGACCCGCCGCAGGCAATGTAATCAAGGCTAATTTTTACGCCTGCTCCGATTTGTCCAATCCCCCCTACTACATTTCGTGGAGCCCGGTCCGGTCGGAGAGATTTACCTTCCACAACACCGACAACTTCGGGGAAGTGGTTTTCGAGACAGATTAATTTTAGCCCCGCCCGTTTTTGACGCAAACTTGAAAATTTTTTATCGCACGAACATATACGCTTCGAAGCTTGCGCCTGTGCTGTCAGCGAAGCCCTACGGGCTCCGGCACGCTTGCCTCCGCCCGATGCCTTCGGACAGCGTTACGCCGCAATCTTCTCGCTAATGTCTTAATGCGAAAAAAATTTTAAGTTGTGCTATGCGGGCGGGGCAGGTTTCCTCGAGGCCGGCCCTCGTGCTACCTCAAGGCGGGATCCGAAGGCCGCCGGCGCTTAACGAATTCGAGCGTAAGCGATGAATGAGTTTAGCGTCCGCTGCGTGACTGAGATAGCGAGAGCGTCCCGCCGGAGGTTCACGAGGGTCAGGCCGGAACAGACACATCCCTCGTTTGCGTCAAAAGAGGGCGGGGCGTGAATAGTGCCAAAAACAGCCAAAAACAGGCGGGGCGTAAATAACAGAGACAGACTTAAAACAATCTGGTATAATCCGGATAAAGAATAAATACAAGGAAGAGGAGACAACATGAAAGACATCCTTACAGCACCTTACATGGTGGAAATGATCCGTACCGTGACAAACATGTACAATCACGGCTGGGACGAAAGAAACGGCGGAAATGTTTCCATGCTTCTGGACGAAGCAGACGTCGCGGAATATCTCGACACCGAAACCGCGATACGCGAAATCAAAACAGGATTTTCCGCTCCGCAGCTCGACGGAAAATACTTCCTCGTCACCGGCACGGGCAAATATTTCAAAAATGTGCAGTATGAGCCAGAGATAAATCTCGGAATTGTACGCCTTACCGACGGCGGCGAGACCGCCCGCCTTCTTTGGGGCTTTTCGGACGGCGGAAACTTCACCTCGGAATTTCCCGCGCACATGATGAGTCACGCGGCGCGTCTTTCCGTTGACCCGGAAAACCGCATAATCATGCACTGCCATCCCTCAAACCTTCTGGCTATGACATACGTCCACACACTCGACGAAAGAGAATTCACCCGTACGCTCTGGCGCATGAGCACAGAGTGCATCGTGGTATTCCCGGAAGGCGTAAACGTGCTTCCCTGGATGGTCTGCGGCACGAATGAGATAGGAGAGGCTACCGCTGAAAAAATGCTCACCGCCAGGCTTGTGGTCTGGGCGCAGCACGGCATTTACGGCTGCGGACGTACTCTGGACGAGGCCTTCGGTCTGATAGAGACCGCGGAAAAAGGCGCCGAGATATATATGAAGATAGCGCACCTGCCGATTCTGAATACAATCACCGACGAAGACCTGCATAAGCTCGAGGAAAGATTCGGCCAGAAAGGACGCGAGGGTTATCTCGATTAACGAAAGGCTTTACTGCTATGAATTATTACATTGCTGTTGATATCGGCGCTTCTTCCGGCAGACATATTGTGGGCTGGAAGGAAAACGGAGAGATCCGCACCGATGAGGTTTACAGATTTCCGAACGGGGTAAAGTCCGAGGACGGACATCTGGTCTGGGACACTGAGGCGCTGCTTGGGCATATCAAAACCGGCATAGAAGAAGCGCGAAAGAAATACAAAAACATCCGCAGCCTGGCGATAGACACCTGGGGCGTAGACTATGTGCTGCTGCGCGGCGATGAGCCGGTGATGCCGGTTTATGCCTACCGCGACGGCAGAACGGCCGAGGCGATAGAAAGAGTTCACGGGATTATACCCTTTGCGGAGCTTTACCGCCGCACCGGATGCCAGTTTCAGACGTTTACCAGTATTTATCAGCTTTACGCGGACAAAATGGCGGGACGCCTTGAAGGCGTGACCGATTTTCTGATGCTGCCGGAGTATTTTTCCTACAGACTTTGCGGCGTAAAGGCAAAAGAGTACACGGACGCTACCACCACCGGTCTGATGGATGCGGCATCGGGCCGTTTTGACAATGAAATCGTCACGGCGTTGGGTTTTCCGAAAGAGCTTTTCACGGACACCGTGCAGCCGGGAACGCGCATCGGCTCTTACGAGGGAATCGACGTTATTCTTTGCGCCACCCATGACACGGCTTCCGCCGTGGAGGGCATTCCCATGACGGAAGAAGCTCCCTATATTTCCAGCGGCACATGGTCCCTGATGGGAGTTAAGACAGCGGCGCCGGTTTTGTCGGAGCAGGCCGCTGCCGCAAACTGGTCGAACGAGGGCGGCGTGGGCTATAACCGCTTCCAGAAAAACATCATGGGGATGTGGATTATAAACGAGCTTCGCAGAGAGCTTTGCCCGGACGCTCCTTTCGGAACCATAGTGGACGAGGCAAAGGCCAGCAACTGCCGAGTTATTCTGAGCGTCAATTCTCCGGAGTTTTTCTCACCGGAAAGCATGAAAACGGTGTTCGATAAAAAATCGGGACACCTTCTGCAGACCCCCGGCGATTATTTCAAATGCGCCTACCGCTCGCTGGCGGACTGCTACTCCACCGCATTGGACGAGCTCGGACAGCTGCTTTCGAGGTCATTTGGCAAAATATATATCGTGGGCGGCGGCGCCAAAAACACATTTCTTAACGACCTTACCGCCGAAGCCACCGGAAAACAGGTGATTGCCCTCCCGATAGAAGCAACCGCGCTGGGCAATCTCAAAGTACAGATGCATTCTGAGGAGAAAAAATAATGAGCTATATCGAAGCGAGAGAAAAATATGCAGCTCTCGGAATAGATACCGATGCCGCCATAAAAAAACTGAGCACCGTGCCGGTTAGTCTGCACTGCTGGCAGGGCGATGACGTGAGAGGCTTTGACACCGACCCGAGCAAGCCACTGACCGGAGGCATCCAGACCACGGGAAATTATCCGGGCCGCGCAAGGACTCCTCAGGAGCTTATGCAGGATATCGACGAAGTTCTGAAACTCATTCCCGGTCGTCCAAAGCTGAATCTTCACGCGAATTACGCGATTTTCGAGGAAGGAGACTGGGCTGACCGCGACAAGCTGGAGCCCCGCCACTTTGCAAAATGGGTTGAATTCTGCAAAGAAAGAGGCCTCGGCTGTGATTTCAACCCCACCTTCTTTTCACACCCCATGTGCGATCCGCTGACGCTCTCGAGCCCTGACGAAAAGACCCGCCGCTTCTGGATTGAGCACGGCAAAGCGTCTATCCGCATTTCAAAATATCTCGCAGAGGAGCTCGGCGAAACCTGTGTCATGAATATCTGGACAGGGGACGGACTGAAGGATATTCCGGCGGATCGCCTCGGCCCGCGCGAGAGATACCGCGATTCGATAGACGAGATTCTTTCCGAGCCGTTTGATTTTTCGCAGGTAAAACCCTGCGTGGAGAGCAAGGTTTTCGGCATCGGTGTAGAAGCCTATACCGTAGGCTCCGCCGAATTTGCGCTTAATTACGCCGCCACGAACAAGGACCGCTGCATTCCTCTCATGGACAACGGTCACTATCACCCCACCGAGGTCGTTTCCGACAAGATTCCGGCGCTGCTGGCGTTCTTCCCGGAGATTGCGCTCCATATCACGCGCCCCATCCGCTGGGACAGCGACCACGTGGTTCTTTTCGATGACGAAACCAGGGAAATTGCCAGAGAAATAGTACGTACAGGCGGACTCGACGGAAGAGTGCACATCGCCCTTGATTTCTTCGACGCCTCAATAAACCGTATCAGTGCGTGGGTGACCGGCTTCAGAAACCTTCAAAAGGCGCTGCTTTTCGCACTTCTTCAGCCTAACGCGGAGTTGAAGCGTCTTCAGGACGAAGGCAATTTCACAAAGCTTATGGTCGCTCAGGAAGAGCTCAAGACCATGCCTTTCGGAGAGGTCTGGAACGAATACTGCCGTTTCTGCGGCAAGCCCGCGGACGGAGAGTGGTTCCCTTGTATTGAGGAATACGAAAAAAAGAATCTTTCCGGGCGGAATTGAAGGCAATAATTATTTGAAAGAAATACTTCATTCAGCGTCGTAAAACCCCGGGGGTCGCTCCCCGGGTTTTTTATGCACCCGGCAAAGGCGGACTCAAACCCCTTGATTTTACCTGCCCGAAATAGTAAACTTTATAAAGACTAAAAACGCTTAGGCGAAAGGAGATACCATGAATTTTATTGATGGAGTAAAAGCAAGAGCAAAAGCAGACAAAAAAACGATCATTCTGCCGGAGTCCATGGACGCGCGCACCTATGAGGCGGCGGTAAAGGTAATGAAGGAGGGCTTCGCGAACCTCATCATGATTGCCACCGAAAAGGAACTGAGTGAATACGGAAAAGACTACGATCTGACCGGCATCACCATTGTGGATCCCACCACCGATCCCAGGACACAGGGCTACATTGATAAGCTCGTCGAGCTTCGCAGCGCAAAAGGCATGACCGCGGAGCAGGCCACCGATATTCTCATGAATGATTATACATATTACGGCGTAATGATGGTTAAGATGGGCGACGCGGACGGCCTCGTATCCGGCGCGTGCCATTCCACCGCCAATACGCTTCGCCCCTGCCTTCAGGTTCTGAAGACAAAGCCCGGCACAAAGCTCGTATCCGCGTTCTTTATTATGGTTGTTCCGGATTGTGAGTACGGCGAGGAAGGTACCTTCGTTTTCGCGGATTGCGGCCTTTGCCAGGACCCGAATTCCGATGAGCTGGCGTCGATAGCCGCCGCTTCGGCCGATTCCTTTAAAGCGCTCGTGGGAGCTCAGCCTAAGGTCGCGTTCCTGAGCCATTCCTCAAAGGGCAGCGCGAAGCACGCGCTGGTAGACAAGGTCACCGCTGCCGTGGCAGCCGCTAAAGAGCAGTTCCCCGACATGGTCTGTGACGGTGAGCTTCAGCTTGACGCGGCCATAGTTCCGTCGGTCGGCGCTTCAAAGGCTCCGGGCAGCCCTGTCGCCGGACAGGCCAACGTCCTGATTTTCCCGAACCTCGATGCCGGAAACATCGGCTACAAGCTCGTTCAGAGACTTGCGAAGGCGGAGGCCTACGGTCCCATGACGCAGGGCATCGCCGCTCCCGTCAATGACCTGAGCCGCGGTTGCTCGGCGGACGACATAGTGGGCGTCGTCGCCATTACGGCCGTTCAGTGCCAGATGCAGTAAACCGTAACAAACAAAGGGTCTCTTCCGCTGATGGAAGAGGCTCTTTTTTTAGAAGAAAAAACCGAAAGCGAAAAAACCGTTTTTGTTGTATAATGATAGACAAAGACGCTAGAAAAAGCTAAAAGGAAAGGTATCTACAATGGCGGAAATTTTATACAGAAGCACAAGAAGCGAAAACGAAGAGTTTTCCCCGAGCAGTGCGCTGCTCAAAGGTCTGGCGCCGGACGGAGGGCTTTTTGTCCCTACGGTTATGCCCACTTTTGCCGACATAGCGGCAAACATGGCGGCAGAGGGGCTGACGGATGGCGCTGGGGAGAGTACGGCAAAAACTCTCGAAAACCTGACGAAGCTCGGTTATAAGGACGTGGCATATCAGGTGCTGCGCGTTTTCCTGACCGATTACACCGCGGAAGAAATCAGAGACTGCGTCGAAAAAGCCTACGACAGCAAATTTGACACACCCGAGATTGCGCCGGTGGTATCCAAAGACGGCAAATATTACCTCGAATTATTCCACGGCGCCACGATTGCGTTTAAAGATATGGCGCTTTCCATACTGCCGCACTTGATGACGGCGGCGGCCCGCAAAAACGGCGTCAAGGATGAAATCGTCATTCTGACCGCCACCTCCGGCGACACCGGAAAAGCGGCTCTCGCGGGTTTTGCCGATGTGCCCGGGACAAAGATTATAGTCTTTTATCCAAAACACGGCGTCAGCCCGGTACAGGAAAAACAGATGGTCACGCAGCGCGGCGAAAATGTAAAAGTTGTGGGAATAGAGGGCAATTTTGACGACGCCCAGAACGGCGTCAAGGCTATGTTCTCTGACCGTATGCTGGAGGCGCTACTGGCGGACAAGGGCTATCGCTTTTCTTCCGCCAATTCCATAAACATCGGCAGGCTTGTTCCTCAGATAGCGTATTATATATGGGCATACCTGCGCCTCGCCGCGTCCGGAGCTATCTGTATCGGCGATGAGATAAACGTCACCGTTCCCACCGGCAATTTCGGAAATATCCTGGCCGGATACTACGCAAAACGGATGGGGCTTCCGATCAGGACGCTCGTTTGCGCGTCCAATGAAAACAAAGTCCTGTACGACTTTTTCGGCAGCGGAACATATAACAAAAACAGAGAATTCAAGCTTACCAGCTCTCCGTCTATGGACATTCTCATCAGCTCAAATCTCGAAAGACTGATATTTGAGTCGGTGGGCTCCGGCGCAAAGCGCTGCGACGAGTTGATGACGGCGCTGAAAGGCGGCGGAAAGTACACGCTCACCCCGGCGGAGATGTCGCGCTTTTCCTGCTTTGCCTCCGGATGGACGGACGAAGAGGGCACGGCGCGAGAGATAGAGCGGGTTTACAAAAACTCAGGCTATATCATCGACACCCATACAGCCGTGGCTTCCGCCGTGGCGAAAGAATACGCGGCAGGAGAGGGCGCAGGCATCCCGATGCTGGTAGTTTCCACCGCTTCGCCGTACAAGTTTACCCGCAGCGTGCTGACATCAATAGATGCGAAATACGCCGATATGGAGGATTTCGCGCTTGCGGATGAACTGTCCGCGCTCTCGGGGGTTCCGGTTCCGCCGGCTATAGAATCGCTGCGCACGGCTCCGGTGCTGCATGATACAGTCTGCGGCGTTTCCAATATGCGCGACGCCGTACTGGAATTTTTAAATTAATGAAGAGAAAAGTCCTGACAATCCTTTTTATTCTGACGCTCGGTTTTATCTGGGGACACTCCATGATGCCGACGTCAGCCTCGGCCGCCGAATCGGGAGGCCTTTTGGAACTAATCAGGCCTTTTCTGGAATTTTTTGTGGGAAAGGGCAACGCTGACGATCACCTGATCAGAAAGCTCGCCCATCTGGCCGAATACTTCGCGCTCGGAACGGAAACGGCGCTTTTTGTCGTGGCGGAATGGATGAATTACCGCGCAAGGAGGCAGCATATGCTTCCGGAGAGCATTCTCAAAAAAGCTCTTTTATCCGAGGCGTTTGTTTTTTACGTCGCGTTTCTGGACGAGTCTATACAGATGATAGTCGGCAGAGGACCTCTGATAGAGGACGTATGGCTGGATCTGGCCGGGGGTCTTATCGGCGTGGGACTCGTTTCACTTCTGACGGCCCTTTCTCACAGGAAAAAACAGGATGGATAATGTGATAAAAAGACCTCGAAAGAGCAAAACAAAAAAGATTGTCTTTATTATCTTGTTTATAGCCCTGAATGCCGTTGTTCTCTATTTTACGGCAAAGGCGGATTTTTCAAAAAATCTTCCGGATTATCCCGGGACTCCGTTCGGAATTAAAAATATACTGTTTATGCTGGGCGCACTGCTCTGCGTGGGAGCTGTTCTGGGCGCGGAAACAGTCAAATATCTGATGATGATGCGGCACCTGGGAGAAAAAGTCTCGCCGCGGGTCGCCTTTGAGACCGCCGCCCTGGGCAAGTATTATGACAATATTACCCCTTCCGGCGCGGGTGGACAGCCGTTTCAGATATGGTACATCCATTCAAAGGGCTATTCCTCGGGCGCGTCGGCGGCCATGCCGCTGGGCGGTTTTATTACTATGCAGTTTGGCTTTGCTTTTCTGGCGCTGCTGGTTTTTGTTTTCGGCGGCGGCGCGGTGGGCGCGGTACCTATAAAAATCGCCGCTTATGTCGGCGCGCTGTTTTATCTTATCGTTCCGCTGATGATAGTAATTACGGCCGTTTCGCCGCGGCTGTCCGGAAAGATCGCTTCATTTATTATAAAGGCCGGCGGAAAGCTTCGTATTTTTAAAAATCCCGAAAGGAAAATCCAAAAGGCCGGAGAGGCTCTGGCAAATTATTCCGAGAGCCTCAAAAAAATAGCGAAAAGCAGGATGCTGCTCGTAAAGCTTTTTGTTCTGTCCGTGATTTTCCACGTGGCCATGTGTTCGCTGCCGTTTTTTGTGCTCCATATATTCGGCGCGAATATAGGTTTTTTTGAATCGCTGGCGATGTGCGTTTTTGTCTACGCGTCCATTACCATCGTTCCCACGCCCGGCAATTCCGGCGCGGCAGAGGGCTCGTTTTACATTCTTTTCAGTCGCCTTGACACCGCCGGCCTGTTCTGGGCTATGCTGGTGTGGCGTTTTCTTTGTTACTATACGTTCATTCTGATAGGTCTGGGGATTTACGGCTACGGTTCAGCTGAAAAGCTGCTGAAGAAAAAGAAGGGAGCCGAAAATGAAACCTGACAAGATACGTTCGGTACAATTTATTGACGCATTTTTTCCTACGGTAGACGGCGTTATTCAGACGGTACACAATTACGCGAGCATTTTGAACAGGAATTCTTTCTCCTGCGTTGTAGCGCCCAGAGGAAAGACGCCGTATCGGGGTGCTGATCTGCCGTACAAGGTAATGTGGACCTCGTCCATGAATCTCTCGGTGGCGGAATACCGCCTGCCGACACCCGGGCTGGACAAAAATCTCAACACTTTTCTGAATATCATACGCCCCGACATTTTTCACGCGCACACACCCTTCAATGAAGGCAAATTTGCCGTAAGGTACGCGAAAAAGCTGGGCATTCCATGTATAGCCACATTTCATTCCAAGTATTATGACGACGTGATGCACATCATCGGCTCAAAGCCCATCGCAAAGATGGTTGTCGCCGATATCGTCAATCTCTACAAGCGCATGGACAGTGTATGGGCCTGCTCTGATGGTACGGCCGAAACGCTGCGCAGCTACGGCTACAATGGCGACATTTTTATCATGGACAATGGCTCGTCCTTTGAGATTCCGCGTGAGAAATGGCCGCGTTTAAAAGAAAAGGCCGCGCACCTTTATGGCATCAATCCGGGCAAAAAAAATATCCTGTTCGTAGGACATCTTATCTGGCATAAAAATCTAAAGCTTATTCTGGATGCTTTCAGGGAGCTGACAAGTGACAGTGACGATTACAGGCTGATAATAGCCGGAGAGGGCTACGACGGTGAAGCTATAAAAGCTTATGCCGGGGATCTCAGGCTGCCGCCCGGGTCGGTGCGTTTCATCGGAAAGGTTTCGGACAGGGAGCTGCTGGGCGGTATATATCTGAACGGAGATATTTTCTTTTTCCCGTCTGTCTATGACAATTCGCCCCTGGTGGTCAGAGAAGCCGCTTCCATGGGGGTGCCTTCGCTGCTGACCGAAGAGTCAAACGCAGCGGAAGCCGTGGTGAAGGATGTTTCCGGCTTTACAGCCGCGGAAAACACTGAGGCAATGTGCGCCGAGCTGCGACGGATACTGACAGACGACGCCCTCCGCGCGCGCGTTGCGGCACGGGCCGAGATTGACATTCCTCAATCCTGGGAAGAAATAGTGGAACGCGTCAGATACAAATACGCGGAAGTGATAGACGAGTACAATTTCCGGCATAAAAAAGGGTAGCGAAAACACAAGGGGACTGTCCCTTTGTGATTGCTCCTTTGTGTTTTGCGACGATTATCGTCAAACTCTCATGCCTGCTTTTTGACTGATTCATAGCTACAGTCAATTAAGGGAAAAAAGCCTTGCGCATAGTTGTTGATTTGGCTCATTGTTAGTCTGCGCATTATTGTACATATTGTGGTTAGTTTGCGCACTGCTGTATATATCACTCGCCCGGCATTATCCCACGCAACTATTCGTTAAAGTAAGGCGTTTTATAAAAAGCAAATATATTCGAGAGTGCTGTGAGGCATGTTGCTTCTCAGCACTCTCTCTTTTCGCCTTTTATTGGCAATAATAGAGTGCTGAGAGATATGTTGCCCTATAGCACTCTTTAAGCAGTGGAGATGTAAGTGATTTCGAGAGTGCTACAAGGCATGTATCGCTATACCACTCCCAACTATTCGTTAAACTCATTTTCAAGAGAGTGCTACAAAGGCACATGCCCCGCAGCACTCTCGTTTTTACGAAAAAGCCGATTTTTTGAGAGTGCTACAAAGGCACATGCCCTGCAGCACTCCCGATTTCTTGAATATCCCGTTTTTAAGAGAGTGCTAAAGAGATACATGCCCTACAGCACTCTTTCAAACAGGCTTGTAGCTGTTTTTCTAAACCGTTACAAGAAATGATGAGGATATTCGAGGTCACAAATTGTGACCTTATAAGAAACTGTTCCCTGAAGACTATTGCTTCCGATTGACGGAGGAAACATTTTTGAAATGTAAAAACGATATCTCGAAGGATGAAGGCGAAGAGGAATTATTCGGCCAAAAAACGCAACCCAAATCACATTATTCGTCTGAAAAACGTGCTGCGGGGTACAATCGGCAATAATAAGCAATGCGACGCTATGAGTCCCGTAGCAAAAAACGAGCGTTGGTGGTATTATATACACCATGAATATCAGAATTAATCAGCAATTGAATGGAATAGAAGACATTACCGGGGCGGCGGTGATAATAGACGTTTTCAGAGCCTTCTCGGTGGAGTGCCATCTGCTAAGTAACGGCGCCGAAAAGCTTCTTGCAGTGGGCGGAAAGCAGGCGGCGTATGATTACCGCGAACGGCATCCGGGCACGCTTCTGATAGGCGAGAGAGACGGCGCAATGCTGCCCGGATTTAATTACGGCAATTCCCCTTCGCAGGTCGAAGGCGTCGATTTTACCGGAAAGACCGTCGTTCATACGACCAGCGCCGGAACGCAGGGCGTATCCGGAGCGAAGAACGCCCGCCTTATTCTGGGGGCTACGCTTTTGAACGCGGCAGCCACCGCGGAATATATCAAAAAGATAGGAGAGGAAGATGTCACCCTCGTGTGCATGGGGTTGGGTGCGGTTGAGCCCACGGACGAGGACACGCTCTGCGCCGAATATATCCGCGCCATGCTGATTTCGGACGAGGCTGCCGACGAATTTAGAAAGACTCTGCCTGAACGCATTGAAGGGTTGAAATACACCAGCGGCGCCAAATTCTTTGACCCCGCGAGGCAGTCCGTTTTCCCTGAGAAGGACTTTTATCTAAGCACTGAAATCGACCGGTTTGACTTTGCAATTAAGGCCGGGCGCGCCGGCGACGGATTCTTCCTTATGAAAAAAACTATCTAACAGTTTTAATTTAACGCATGTAAACATGAGTCATAGTCGGTGAAATCAAGCGTTTAAGCGAGCTTCTCCGTATGATTTGTGAAAATTGAAATCTCTACGGAGTTCTGAACGAAAAAACTCCGTATGATTTGCAGATATTGAAATCTATACGGAGTTCGCTCCGCTTATTTCCGGTTGTCACAATTGAACCTTATTAACACTAAAAAAACCGCCGCGAAGCACGGGCCTGCGGCGGTTTTGCTATAAGTTTTATTATCTTACGCTTCTTTTTTCTTTGCCAGATATTTCATAACCAGCAGGAAGCCGAACATCAGCACCAGCATAACCGGCATAACAACATAGATATTCGGGAAGAAGCCGGAGACGATAAACGCCACGAAGGAAAAGCCCGCCACGGTAATCGCGTAAGGAAGCTGCGTGGAAACGTGCTCAACATGGTTGCACTGCGCACCGGCGGAGGACATGATGGTCGTATCCGAAATAGGAGAGCAGTGGTCGCCGCAGACAGCGCCTGCCAGACAGGCTGAAACGCCAACGTAAAGCAACGGATCGCCCACTTTGAAGATGGAGGTTACTATCGGGATGAGGATACCGAAGGTTCCCCACGAGGTGCCTGTCGAGAAGGAAATGACTACCGCCACCAGGAAGATGACTGCGGGCAGCATCTTATAGAGCGAATCGGAAGCGCCGGACATAAACGACTCGACAAATTCGGTAGAGCCGAGCAGACCGGTCATATTCTTGAGCGCTGTAGCCAGCGTCAGGATGAGCATGGCGGGAACCATTGTCTTGAAGCCCGCGGGGATGCAGGTCATAGCGTCTTTCAGAGAAACGAGTTTTCTGATGGCAAGGTAAATGACAATCAGTATAAGCGTTGCAAGGCCGCCCAGCGGAAGAGCCACGGTGGCGTCGGTGTCGCCGAACGCCGCGATGAAATCGTGATAATTAGCGCTTTCGGAATCAAAGAAGCCGCCGTTATAAATCAGCGCGACAACGCAAAGTCCGATGAGCACCAGGATGGGAGCCAGCATATCCAGAACCTTGGCGTGTCCCTTGCTCTTTCCTCTGCGCTCCTGCTCGGTCTTGACGGCGTTCATCGTATCGGAAGAAGCGTCGTTCGTCTCGGGATCCTCGTCTTCCACCATAGCGGCATCAGCACCCAGATCGCCCGCGGCGGCCTTCATCTCAGACTTTCTCATCTTGCCGTAGTCAAAGCCGAGAAGAGAAATCATGATGACGAAGCCGAGCGTCAGGATAGAGTAAAAGTTGAAAGGAATCGCTTTTACGAAGAGCTCAAAGCCGCTCATTTTTTCGCTGTCGACGTAGCCGGAAACCGCGGCGGCCCAGCTCGAAATGGGAGCTATCATGCAAACGGGAGCGGCGGTGGCGTCGATGATGTACGCCAGCTTCGCGCGGCTGATTTTCTTTTTGTCGGTGACGGGAGTCATGACCGCGCCGACGGTAAGGCAGTTGAAATAGTCGTCAATGAAAATCAGGATGCCGAAGATACAGGTGCAGATAAGAGCGCCGGCCTTGGTTTTGATGTGCCTGTCGGCAAAATCGCCGAATGCCTTGGCGGCGCCGGCCTTGTTGATCAGGGCCACGATAATGCCGAGAATCGCGAGGAAAACAAAAATGCCGGCATTGCCCGATACAGCTTTAATCAGTCCGTCATTGATAACTGTATTAAATGTTCCGGGAATCGAAAAGCCGGTAGCCAGCAGTCCGCCGGCCAGAACGCCGATGAACAGGGAGCTGTAAACCTCTTTCGTAATGAGGGCGAGCGCTATAGCCAAAACCGCAGGCACGAGCGCCCAGAAAGTTCCGAAGAAATCCATTTGTTGATACTCCTTCCTTTACGAATAATGAACGATTATACCACATAATTTACCTTTGTAAAGCGGTAAAGTGTGCGGATTTCATATTTTGGCAGTTTTCTTGCGGTTATTTACTGATAATTTGCAGAGATTCTGTCGCATCTGTCCATCATGTCTTCGATGGCGCCATGAAAGGTAGTGAACATGAGATGTATATACTGGGCATTTTTTTCGCTCATGCCCGAATTGACATAATCGAGTGTCAGACCCGCGAGCAGGCATCGCAGAACGGAGATTATCATTTCGGAATCCGCGTCATTGAGCTTTCGGCGGGCAAATTCCGGTGTGAGGTATTCACGTATAATCTTGTCGGTGTATTTCCACAGATAATCTTCAAATATGGAGCGGCTGACGGAATTGTAGATGTGAAAAATGGAGCGCCTGTTCTTTGATGCGTAATCGAGTACAGAAAAAATGCCGTTTTCGAGAGAATCTGCGGAAGCGTCTTCGGGAAACATAAGTGAAAGCTGCTCCGAAATGATTTCATCTATGAGCGAGGGCAGGTCTTCATAATGATAATAAAAAGTATTACGGTTTATTCCACAGCTGTCCGCTATTTTCTTAACGCTGATTTCGGAGAGAGGCATCCGGTCGAGCATTTCAAGAAACGAAGCCTTTATAGCTTTTTTTGTAAGATCCGACATTGATTTCTCCTGCAATTTGTCAAATCCAGACAAGTGTCTGATTTTTAGGCATCTGCCCAAAATTGTTTATTTATTATATGCCGCCATCAGCTAAAATACAATAGTATTTCAGAGAAGGAGCGCGTGGCTTTATGAGACTCGGAAAGATTGTGGTAAAAGCAAGAATCGCGATAATCGCGATTACCCTGATTCTCTGCGCACTTTCGGTACTGGGCATGATAAATACCCGTATCAATTTTGACATGCTGACCTATCTGCCAGAGGATTTTGAAACCGTCAAAGGGCAGGAAATACTGCTGGAAGAATTCGGAAAAGGCGGCTTTTCCATGGTTATGATAGAGGGCATGGACCAAAAGGACGTCGTAGAGCTGAAAAAAGAGTTCGAAAAGGTGGATCATGTCGAATCGGTGATTTGGTACGACACCTTTGCGGATATCAATATTCCCATGGAGATTCTGCCGGACGAGCTTTACGAGAAATTCAATTCCGGAAGCTCCACGGTTATGGCGGTTTTCTTTGATACAAGCACCTCCGCCGACGAAACCATAGAGGCCATCCGCAGCATACGCCTGATCGGCGGCGAAAAGGTCTTTGTCTCGGGACTTTCCGCAATGATTACGGATCTGAAGGAACTGTGTGAAAAAGAAGAGATTATCTATGTTGGAATAGCCGTAGGCTGCGCCCTGATTGTGATGATGCTGTTTCTGGACAGCTTTCTGGTTCCCTTCGTCTTCCTTGCCAGCATCGGCGCCATGATACTGATCAATATGGGCACCAACTTTTTCCTGGGCGAAACCTCGTATATTACAAAGGCTCTGGCCGCAGTGCTGCAGCTTGCCGTTACGATGGATTACAGTATTTTCCTGTGGCACAGCTACAATGAATACAGGCACAACGGAAATGATGCCCGCTCTGCGATGCCGCTTGCCGTCAGGGACACGCTCGCCGCGGTGGTGGGTTCGTCTATCACGACAATCGCCGGCTTTATCGCGCTTTGCTTTATGAGCTACACTTTGGGAAGCGACCTGGGCATAGTAATGGCAAAGGGCGTGGCGCTTGGCGTAATCGGATCCGTCACCCTGCTTCCCGCCATGATTCTGGTCCTGGACAAGCCTCTTTCCGTCACGCGTCACAAAAGCCTTATTCCGAACTGCGGAAAGCTGTCCGGCGGAATAATAAAGATATTCCCCGTTTTTATCATAGCCTTCGCGCTGCTTATCATCCCTGCCTACTACGGATATGACAAGACAAACGACAATACATATTATACGATAGCGGACAGCCTGCCGGAGGATATGGAATTTCGCGTAGCAAACAAAAAGCTGCAGGACGAGTACGATATGCAAAACGTCCAGATGATTCTGGTGCGCTCGGATATCCCGTCCGCAACCGTCCGCGAGATGAATAAAAAACTGGAGCAGATCGACGGCGTCAAGGCGGTGCTGGGAATGGAAAGCGTTCTGGGGGAGAGGATTCCCGAGGAGATTCTGCCCTCGGGCATAAAATCCACATTGGAGTCCGAAAACTGGAAGCTGCTGCTGATTACTTCCGAATATAAGATTGCGACCGACGAAATCGCGCATCAGATTGATGAAATAAACAGCACGCTGAAAAGCTATGACGAACAGGGGCTTCTGATAGGCGAAGCGGCCTGCACTCAGGATTTGATAAATGTGACAAAAATCGATTTTCAGGTAGTTACGTGGGTCAGCATCGCATTTGTCTTCCTTATTGTATTCTTTGTAGAAAAAAGCCTCTCGCTGCCGTTTATCCTGATAGTGCTGATTGAGGTCGGAATCTTTATCAATCTCGGCATCCCTTATTATACGGGCGACAGACTTCCCTTTATTACGCCGATATGCATCTCAACCATTCAACTCGGCGCGACGGTGGACTATGCCATACTTCTGACCACAAAATACAAGGCTGAGCGCACCGGCGCTTTTTCCGGTGTCTCAAAGCCAAAGAAGGAGGCCGTAAAGACCGCGCTTCAAAGCTCAATCCCGTCCATCATTGTTTCGGGTGCGGGGCTGTTTGCCGCAACCTTCGGGGTTTATGTATATACGAGCATAGATATGATAGGTTCTATGTGCGCTCTGCTCGCACGTGGCGCCGTGATATCGATGATTCTGGTAATTTTTGTTCTTCCGTCTTTGCTGGTTTTGTGCGACGGATTGATAAAAAAGACCACTTTCGGAATGAAAAACTGCATCTGACAGGAGGATGTTATGAATAAAAAATTGTTATCAATATTGAGTATTCTGCTTACGCTGACATTGGTTTTTGCCGAATTCAAAGCACCCGTGAAGGTTTTCGGCGAGGAGGAAAAAAACGAAATCGAAAGTGCAGTTTCTGCGATTGCGGACTCCATCGGCGTGAGCAGCACTTCCGCTCAGCTGATAAACGATAACGTGATGTACGTTATCACAGACGCCGCCGGAACACCCGAAAAAGCCATTTTTTCCGATGCAAACGGAATGACGGAGCAGGAACTGGCGAGCTTCAAGCAGCCTGTGGACGTTACTGTTACATACACTCTTAACGGAAAAGAAGTGAGCGCAGATGAAATAGCCGGCGCGTCCGGAAAGGTCGGCATCAGGTTTGATTACAGAAACAATGAGATCAAGACTGTGGAGATAGACGGAAAAGAGGAGGAGATGTTTATCCCTTACGTCGTGGTTTCCGGTGTGATCCTGAGCAATGAAAACTTTTCGGACATTGAAATAGTTCACGGCAGGCTTGCCGGAGACGGAAGCAGATTCGTGGCCGGCGGAATCGCCGTGCCCGGGCTGAAGCAGAATATCGACCCGGACGGAAAAATAAAGGATCTGGAAAAAATACCGGATTATATAGAAATCACTGCGAATACGACAAATTTCGACCTTCCGATGACTATCTCAGCTGTTTTTGCGCTGAATCTTGACGAACTGGAGCTGGGAAGTTTTGACGGAGTGACAGAGCTGACGGACGGAATCGGCCGCCTGAAAGATGCGATGATACAGCTTGTGGACGGCGCCGGACAGCTTTCTGACGGCAGCGAAAAGCTTTCGGACGGTGCGGCGCAGCTTGCAGGCGGAATAAAAGAGCTGAGCGGCGGCCTGGGCAAGCTTTCAGACAACAGCGGCGCGCTCAGAGACGGAGCCGCGCAGGTATTTAATTCACTGCTTTCCACGGTGAAGGGAGAACTGGAAAAAGGCGGCCTGCAGGTCGGAAACCTGACCATAGGCAATTATTCAAAGACCTTGAATAAGATAATTGATTCCCTGGATTCTACCAATGTTTATAATCAGGCGCTGGCGCAGGTGACCGTGGCGGTAGAAGCGAACCGCCCGCAGATAAAGGCAGCAGTCACGGCAGCGGTAAAAGATCAGGTTACGACGGCGGTAAAGGCCGCGATAGAGCAGGGCGTGAGAGCGCAGGCCACCGATACGGTAAGGGCTGCTGCGGAACCCGGCGTCAGGGAAGCGGTCATTACCGGAGCAGGTTTCAATTCTGTGGCGGAGTATGAAGCAGCTGTGACGGGAGGATTTGTGAGCGCCGAGGTGGCCGCGCAGATAGAGGCGGCTGTGGCTTCAAATCTTGATACGGTAGTCGAACAGCAGCTGCAGACGCTTATCACGCAGCAGACGGATGCACAGCTCGACGGCCAGGTAGAAGCGCAGATGAACAGCGACGAGATAAAAGCTGTGATTGATGCAAATACTCAGACTCAGGTCGAAATGCTTATCTCGCAGAATATGGCGTCCGAGGAGGTACAGGGAAAGCTTTCCACAGCTGCGGCCGGAGCAAAAGCGGTTATAGCCGCAAAAGCACAGCTTGACGCTTACAACTCGTTCTATCTGGGGCTTAAAACGTATACAAACGGTGTCGACGCGGCCGCATCCGGAAGCAAAAAGCTCCTGGACGGCGCCGGCAGCTTAAAGAAAGGCGCATCGGACCTGGCGGGCGGTATGTCGGAGCTTGCCGACGGCATCAAAAAACTGGACGATGAGGGCATAAGCAAACTCACCGAAAAGTTCGACGAAAACACGGTTTCTGCGATAAAGCGCTTTGCAAAGGTTCTTGAAATTGCGGGCGATGCCACGGACGTGAAATATATCATCAGAACTGCGTCTGTTGAGGGCAAATAACGAACGCCCGGAGCGGCGCATATATTATTAAGATTTTTTACCAAATTATTTTACAAATAAAAGACAAATCCCTCAAAAATATAGTATAATAAATTGAACTGAGAACTTTCGTAATATAAAATTTCCTTCAGACAAACGCCCTGGGGTGTTCGAAAAGCTGTATTATTTTTGAACCTACACTTTGACATAAGGGATTTCAGTATTGCTTTGGATATGTCAGGCCTCGATGCAGTGGAAGACAGAGTCCGAAGCCGCGATTACCCACCTGGCAGCAGCTAGGCGTCAGAAAAGCAGTCCGGCACTTTGGGGTTTAATTTTTTTCAGGGAGGAAAAATCCAATGAACAAAATTCAAATGACCACGCCCCTTGTAGAGATGGACGGAGATGAGATGACCAGGATTCTCTGGCAGTACATCAAAGACGAGCTTCTTCTTCCGTTCATCGACCTTAAGACAGAGTATTACGACCTCGGTCTCAAATATCGCGACGAGACCGACGACAAGGTTACCTTTGACGCGGCTGAAGCCTGCAACAGGCTCGGCGTCGGAGTAAAGTGCGCTACCATCACTCCCAATGACGCCCGCGTAAAAGAGTACAATCTCAAAGCCATGTACAAGAGCCCTAACGGCACTATCCGTTCCATCATGGACGGCACCGTTTTCCGTGCTCCTATTATGCTCAAGAGCATTCCGCCTTATGTTCCCACATGGGAAAAACCTATCACCATCGCCCGTCACGCTTACGGCGACGTTTACAAAAACACCGAGATGAAGATTGACGGCCCCGGCCTTGCGGAGCTCGTATTCACCGCTGAGGACGGCACCGTTACCCGTCAGACCATTCATGAATTCAAGGGCCCGGGCGTCATCCAGGGTATGCACAACCTTGACAAGTCCATCACCAGCTTTGCCCGCAGCTGCTTCAATTTCGCACTCGACACTAAGCAGGATGTATGGTTCGCGTCCAAGGACACCATTTCCAAGAAATACGACGGCCGCTTCCGCGATGTATTCCAGGAAGTCTACGACAAAGAATACAAAGAAAAATTCGAGGCCGCCGGCATTACCTATTTCTACACCCTCATTGATGACATCGTAGCCCGCGTTATCCGTTCAAAAGGCGGATTCATCTGGGCCTGCAAGAATTACGACGGCGACGTTATGAGCGATATGCTTGCCACCGCTTACGGCTCACTGGCCATGATGACCTCAGTTCTCGTTTCTCCTTCGGGCAAGTACGAGTACGAAGCCGCTCACGGCACCGTGCAGCGCCACTATTACAAGCATCTCAAAGGCGAAGAGACCTCCACGAACTCCGTAGCTACCATCTTCGCATGGAGCGGCGCCCTCCGCAAACGCGGCGAGCTCGACGGCATCGAGGAGCTTCAGGTATTCGCTGACAAGCTCGAAAAGGCCACCCTCGACACCATCGAGGCCGGCAACATGACCGGCGACCTTGCCCTCATTACCACCATGGACAAGTCCAAAGTCAAAAAGCTCAACTCCCTTGACTTCATCAAGGCTATCCGCGCCACCCTCGAGGGAATGCTGTAATTATTCAAAAATCTTCGGAGGACCGGTTTTCCGGTCCTCTTTTTTTGAGCGTGGCTCGGTAATTCCGCCACAATAGAGTCAAAACGTGCTATACTGTATGGGATTTTCCGGGGGATAAATATGAACGAGCTTTGGACCACGGGTCATATAGTTGAATTAAATGAAATGCTGAAAGGGCGGGAGACGAGAACCGCGCTCCAGAGACAGATTCTGGAATTTTGTCCCGCGTCGTCCCTGATCTGCTTTACGCTGAATATCGCAGGACCGGTAAAGGTCAGCGCCCTGATTTCTGAGGCGTTTTACGCGGGCTGCGCCGCGATAGAAGAAGCTCTTAAAATGGCCGGCCTGCCCGCAGAGAGCAGGGAAGAGGAGTACCCCTACGGATACGAGGCTTATTACGTGATTTCCGAGGAGGAGCAGTCCGCAGAGGATATAAAACGGCTCATGTGCATCATCGAAGAAGAACATGAACTCGGCAGGCTTTTTGATATAGATGTGATCAGAAGCGATGGCTCAAAGGTCTCGCGCACAGAGCTTGGCATGGAGGAGCGCCGCTGCCTGATCTGCGAAAAAGCCGCCGCCATCTGCGCCCGGGCCCGGGCTCACACAGTCGGTGAGCTGCAGAGCCGGACCGCGGAGATGATAACTGATTATCTGCGTGAAAACCTTTCACCGGAAACTGTCTCGCGGATGTCCTATATTTCGATGATGAACGAGGTGGCAGTAACGCCGAAGCCCGGCCTGGTGGATCTGGCAAACAACGGCTCCCACCGCGATATGACGCCGGATTTATTCGAAAAGAGCGCCGCCGCGATTAAGGACTATTTCGGAAAGTGCTTTGAATGCGGCAGGAGGCTTGCCGACACCGCTCCGGAGGAAATCATCACTCACATCAGGCCGCTGGGAGTCGAGGCGGAAAAGAAAATGTATGAAGCCACAGGCGGAGTAAACACTCACAAAGGCGCGATTTTTTCACTCGGAATAATATGCGCCGCGTGGGGCTGCGCGGGGGGCTTCGACGTTAAAAAGATAATGGAGACATCAGGACGAATAGCGTCTCCCATTGCGGATGAAAAAGGTCTTCGCGGTATCGCCGGGGGAGCCAGAACACAGGCCGCCTCCGGGTTTGAAAGCGTTGAAAAACTATCTCTTCCCGCGTATAAGCTGGCGACGCTCCTCGGCTTTGATGTAAACACGGCGGCGGTATACGCGCTGATAAAACTGATCGCCGGCATCACCGACACAAATATGATTGCCAGAGGCGGTCATGAAAGCGCCGCGGAGATGAAAGCGTCGGCGGATGACGTCGCAAAACACTTTGAAACAGGAATGAAAGAAATGCGGCGTCCGGGTGGCGGAGATATGGATTACATAATCACGCGGACGGGGGAAGATTTTATGAAGGACGTTTCGGCGCTCGATGAGGCGTTTATTGCAAAAAATGTTTCCCCGGGCGGCAGCGCGGATCTTCTTATGATTACACTGTTTTTTATAATGATAGAGGGGCTCGGAAAATGACAATGGTAGTTAATAATTACAGAGAAATTGAAAAGAGGGTGGCAGCGGCGTGCGAAAGAGCGGGAAGAAACCGTTCCGAAGTAACGATAGTGGCGGTCAGCAAGACAAAGCCTGACGAAATGGTGGAAGAGCTGGCAGCCGCCGGCGTACGGGATTTCGGCGAAAACAAGCCGCAGGAGCTCATGAGAAAGCATGACGGAATCCTCACGGATGAAGGTGAGCCGCTCCGCTGGCATATGATAGGCAATCTCCAGACCAACAAGGTTAAGATGGTAGTAGGCAAAGCGTGCCTGATTCATTCCGTGCCGAGCCTGCACACGGCCGAGGCGGTTTCAAAGGAAGCCGTCAAAAAAGGGGTCGTAGTTCCGGTCCTGATAGAGATAAACATCGCGGAAGAGGAAACAAAGCACGGCGCCGACGCCGCGGAGACAGAAAACCTCGTCAGAACGATTGCCGCCCTGCCGAATCTGTCGGTAAAGGGACTTATGGCCATCGCTCCGCCCGTTGAAGATCCGGAGGAAAACAGAGGTTATTTTAAGAGCCTCAGGCGGATGCGTGACAGACTGCGTGCCGAGAACATCGGAAACGCCCCCATGACGGAGTTGTCTATGGGAATGACAGGCGACTTTGAGGTAGCTGTAGAAGAAGGCGCGACGATAGTACGCGTTGGCACGGCGATTTTCGGCGCGAGAGATTACAGTGTCTGAATCCGTGGAGAAGGTTAAAAAAATAACGAAATTCATTAAGAAAAATCACAAAAAATCACTTGCACTTATTTTAATTAAATGATATTTTATGGAATGAGCGAGCTATATGTTTTTTAATCTGAAAACAAAAGAGGACGCCTATGGACAAAGTAGATAAAATGCTGGTAAAACTCCTCCAGGAAAATGCCCGGTATTCACTCAAACAGCTTTCGGAACAGGTTTATCTTTCCTCGCCTGCAGTTGCTTCGCGTATCAGCAAGCTCGAGGAGAGCGGTATCATCACCGGATATCACGCCTCGGTTAGCTCAGAAAAGCTCGGTTATCACATCAGCGCTTATATCAGCGTTTCGATGGTTCCAAAGAAAAAACAGGAGTTTCTTCCTATTATTCAAAATCGCCCGAACATCCTCGAATGCAGCATTGTTTCGGGTGACTACACACTAATCATTAAAGCGATTTTCGCTTCCACCGCAGAGCTCGATAATTTCATCGCAGAGGCTCAGCGCTACGGTCACACCCAGACACAGATTATCCTGTCAGAGCCGGTACCGTATCACAGCGTTTCCTCGTCGATTGAATAAAATCGTTCTCTAAAGCGGATTATATCAAGGCAGGGACATGCGCCCTGCTTTTATTAAGCCGAATATTCAAAGCTTTGATAATAAAAACCGCATTAATCTGATACTTTGCGCGAGAGAAAAAAGATGGCTTTTTCAACTGTTTTTACACAGATTCTGATATTGTTTATGATAATGGCCGCGGGCTTTGCCGCCGGAAAGGCAAAAGTCTTTTCGGAAAAGGCCTCAAAGGATCTTTCCGCGCTGCTGATACGGGTGGCAACGCCGGCGCTCGTGATAGTCTCAATGCTCAGAGAATATGATTCCCGGCTGATGATTGACGCGCTTCTGACGCTCGCCGTCACGTTTTCGGCATTCGGCGTGGCTATTATTCTCAATCTGCTGCTTTCAAAGGTTTTAAAAGTAAAAAACAGCCGCAGAGGCATCTGGGTTCTCACCACGACATTTACCAATTCCGGCTTTATGGGGTTCCCGGTCGCGCTCGCTCTGTTCGGCCGCGAAGGTCTGTTTCTGGCGGCATTTGCAAATCTGGCGCAGAACCTTTTGATGTTTTCCGTGGGAGTCAGGCTGGTTGTCAGGGACAACCCTGATAAGGATCATCAGGCGGAACCGTTCCTAAAGACCATGCTTTCTCCGGTTAATATTTCGCTGGTTATCGGACTTGTGCTGTTTTTCCTGCAGATTCCCGTGCCGGAGCCGGCGACAGATGCACTTGAAAAAATCGCCGGCATAGTTACGCCCGTGTCCATGATAGTGGTGGGACTTAATATTTCAAAATACAGGCCGCTTGATGTATTAAAAGACAGAGATGCGATTCTGGCGGCTGTGCTGCACGCCCTGCTCATCCCCTTTATACTTCTTCTTACACTTAAACTGATTCCGTTCAGAGAAGGCAGTATCGTGCCCGCAGTCAGCGTGCTTATTTTGTCGATGCCTGTTTCATCGATTTCGCAGGCGCTGGCTGAACAGTACGGAAGCGATTCCACATTTACCAGTCACGCGATTTTTATCGGAAATCTGATTTGTCTGGGGGTCTGCCCTCTGATAATGACTCTGATATGATGTTTATCTTGACCTGCCGGCGAGTTTTCGCGTGTGGTACATCGCCGTGTAGGCTTCTTCGGTGAGGTAATTCAGGTATTCTTCATCCTCTATGGAAAACTCGCGGTTTATCAGTTTTTTGATGAGGAAACGGCGCTGCTCGCCCGGGGCGGCGCTGTTTTCATCCGCGAAAATCATTTTGTCAAGGTCGGCAGAGGAATAAGTGCCGAGAAACCAGCCTATAACCTTGAGAGTAAAGGCGTTTTCCGCCGCGAGGCCTTTTTTCGCGCTGTATGACTTGAAAAAAATCCGAAGTCCGAAAACGATAAAGAAAAATCCGAGAATCAGTTCGATAACAGTCAGAAAAACATGAGAATCATTTGAACCGGCAAAGCCGAGCACTCGTGAAAGACCGATGAAAAAGGCGACGCCCCCGCACAGCACAAAGAAAAAGGAAGAGTCGTTGATCTCGCCGAGTTTTTTGAGGGCGGCGGAAAAAGAAGGAGAAGAGGGTTTTTCGTTTTCGCAGCCGCAGCGTCGTTTTTCTATCAGTTTTTTTGCTTTTTCTTCGTCGACCGCGTCTACCGTGACGACAAACAGCTCCCCTTCGTCGTCGCTGCAGATCAGCGCATCGACGCCGGAACAGGTGAGGTATTCACTGATTCTTTCCGCGTAGAGCCGCGGGCCTTTAGTTACGACCGCCCGCCCCAGTTCATCTGAATATGACATTTTTGCCGCCTTTCAGCCTAATGATAGCACGGCGAAAAAAGATTTTTTCTAAAAAATTTATAAAAAGATTGACCGGCTCGTGGGATCGGTGTATAATAACTGTACTAATACAGATAGTACAGCTAAATTGAGGTATATTTAAAATGATTAGTCTTGATTTCAGAAACCCGTCGCCGATTTATATTCAGATCAGAGACGGATTCAAAAAACTGATACTCTCGGGGACACTCGCCGAAAACGAGCCTCTCCCGTCAGTCAGGCGCCTTGCGTCGGAGATGGCGATAAACCCCAATACCATTCAGCGCGCGTACAGCGAGCTGGAGGCGGAGGGCTATACCTATTCCATCCCGGGCAAGGGCAGTTTTGTCGCCGAGCCCGGCGGCAAAAGGAACGCGCGCAGGACAGAGCTTATTTCACGTCTGAAGGATACTGTGACAGAGCTTGCGCAGCTCGGAACCGCTCCGGATGAATTAAAAAAACTGATAGACGACTACGCCTTCGGCGGCGCGTCAAACACGGCAGGAGGTAAAGCTGATGATTGAAGTAAGAGGTTTGGTTAAAAGCTTTGGGGAAACAAAGGCTCTCGACGGGGCGGATATGAACGTCCGCAATTCCAGCGTTTATGGGCTCGTGGGTCCCAACGGCTGCGGAAAGACCACCATGATAAAACATCTTTTGGGCGTGCTCAGGCAGGATGCCGGCACGGTATCCTACGACGGGAGCGACATCTGGGAGAACGCCTCGATAAAGCAGCAGATCGCGTCGATTCCGGACAACTGGTTCTTTTTCCATTCGGCCACTGTATCGGATATGAAAAAGTATTATCAGGGCTTCTACGGGAATTTTTCAGAGGAACGTTTCAAAAAGCTTTCCGCGCTTTTTGATATAAATCCCTCCCGCAGAATCAGCTCGCTTTCAAAGGGAATGAAAAAGCAGGTCGCGTTTTGGATTACGCTTTCCACCATGCCGGGCTATCTGATTCTCGACGAGCCGGTGGACGGCCTTGACCCCGTTATGCGCCGTCAGATTTGGCGCCTGCTGATGGACGACGTTTATCAAAGGGGCACGACGGTGCTCGTCTCGTCGCACAATCTCCGCGAGCTCGAGGACGTCTGCGATTTTGTCGGCATTATGAATAATGGCAAAATCGAAATAGAGCGCTCGCTGACGAAGCTCCAGGAAAACATGGTAAAAATCCAGATTGTTTTTCCGGAAGAGGTAAAAGAACTGCCGCAGGGCATTCCCGCGCTGCACAGCTCCCGCATGGGCAGGGTCTATACCCTGATTATGAAGATGAACGAGCAGGAAGCCAAGGACGCTTTGTCACAGTACGAGCCGCTTATGTTCGAGGCGCTTCCCCTGACGCTGGAGGAAATATTCATTTATGAAATGGGAGGAAAAGACCATGACATCAAGGACGCCGTACTTTAATAAAACTCTCTTTAAAAAGAATATACTAGGCTTCTGGCCTCTCTGGGGCGTAGCCGGGCTGTTGGGCGTCGTTGTGTCGCTCGGAATCCTGAATATTAACCTCTATGACGAGACTCGCTTCTTCAACAGCGTTTTTGAGCTTTCGCCCATAATCAACGTTGTTCTGGCTATGATTTACGCCATGCTGTGCGCGCTGCTGGTCTGGAAATACCTGTTCAGCGAAAAGAGCGACGTGTTCTTTCACTCGCTGCCCGTAAAGCGTGAAGGCCTCTTTTTGACCAACTATCTGTCAGGCTTTGTCATCATGCTCATTCCTTACGTCTGCGTCGGAGCCACTGTGGTGATATCAAGTCTGGTTCACCATGCCTTTGACGCCGGCGTTGTTCTCCGCACTGTTCTTATTGTGCTGGGTGAAAACCTTTTCTTCTTCTCCCTCGCGTCGTTCGTGGTTTTTCTGGTGGGACATTTGGCGTCGTTTATCGCGGTATATCTGGCCGCGAATTTTCTGGCGGTGCTTTTTGAACTGGTCATTACCGGTCTGGCGCGCGGATTTTGGGTGGGATACGATACGGTTTATAACGCGTATGCCAGATTCCTCTCGCCCTGCGTTCACATGATTGCCGAGTTGGAGGAAAGCGGAAACTGGGTTGTTGCGGCCTACGCGGCGGTGGGCGTCGCGTTGTCGGTGGCCGCGATGCTTTTGTACCGCGGGCGCAACAGCGAGTCCGCCGGAGAGATTGTGGCTATCAGGGTGCTGCGCCCCATTTTCAAATATGCCTTCGCGATTGTCATAGGCATGCTGGGCGGAAATATTCTGTATAGCCTGCTGTACCTCTTTGACTCCGACAGCGCGTACAGGTTTTTGCCTATGCTGATTTGCGAACTTCTGATGGGCGCGATAGGATACTTCGCGGCGCAAATGCTTCTGGAAAAAACGGTCCGCGTATTCAAAAAGAAGAATATGACGGGGTTCATTCTCGTTTCCGCTGTCCTGATACTGATCTGCGGCTCATTCAAGATGGATTTCTTCGGCGTTGAAAACAGAACCGCGAAAGCGGAGGATATAAAATGCATCGAAATGATGGCGGTGGGCGCCAGATGTGAGGCCGGCCAGGACGATTCGGACAGGCTGCGGAAGATTCTGGATTTTCATGAGGTGATTCTCGAAAACAAAGAAGATATCCGTTTCGCGGACGACACCTCTCTCTGGACTTTGAGCGATTATCGTGGCAACACGGTCAGATTCGTTTATACTCTGAAGAACGGCGAGGTATTTGAGCGCCAGTATATTTTCAGGCCAGGGAACGAGGCGATATATAATGCTTATGAAAACATCATGAAAGATACCGAGGTGAAGAGAGGATTCTTCTCCACGGAAGGCGTTAAGATAACAAATATCGAACTGTTTCAGATGGCCGGCGAGGGCGCGGAGAGCACGTATGAACAGACCAGTGTTCATCACGTCGATTATAACAGGATTCTGAACGCCCTTTATAAAGAGGCTGACAAGATTGAGTTTTTCAGCGGCGACGATTATGCGCTCATAATGAACATCTCTTCCGAAAAAGCCAAAAACTCGGATTATTATGACTATTATTATCTTTCGATAGTAATAACTCCCGACATGAAGAATGTTGTGGAGGAACTGATTCGCACCGGTCTTCTTGCAAACGAAAACGGCACTTTAAAACTGATTGACGAAGAATACGGACACTCGCAGAAATGATGAAAATAGATATAGTATGTGTCGGAAAGATTAAAGAAGCTTTTTATCGTGATGCGATCTGCGAATATGCCAAAAGGTTATCCGCCTACTGCGATTTCAGAATAATTGAGGTGGCGGACGAGCCTGCTCCGGAGGGCGCCCCGGCAGCCGAAGTGGAGAGAATAAAGGATCGCGAGGGCGAAAGGATATTGTCAAAGCTGCCCGCCGGCGCGTTTGTCGTCACTCTTGAAATCGACGGAAAATCATTTTCATCGGAGGGTTTTGCCGAAAAACTGGGCAGTCTGATGACGGGCGGGATGTCCCATGTCCAGTTTGTCATCGGAGGTTCACTGGGCCTTTCTCCAAAGGTGTCCTGCCGCGCCGGATTTAAGCTGAGTTTTTCCGCGATGACCTTTCCGCATCAGCTTATGCGTGTAATCCTTTCAGAGCAGATATACAGGGCGTTTCGCATCATGCGGGGCGAGCCGTATCACAAATAATCCTTAAGGCGCGGTCCGGATCGGCCGCGCCTTATTTTGTAACATATTCGTAACAACATCTTGCTTTTTGCGAAACATTCCTATAAAATAATCGAAACAGATAGAATTCTCTTGTTGACGGTTTTGGAGCGAAAAAACTGCGATGGGAGAATAAAATGAAAAACAAAAAATTCACAAAAATCGCGGCGGGGCTCTGCTTTGTTATATCAGGAGTCCTGTTTGCTCTTGCAAAGTCCGGTTTTGTAAAAAGCGAAGATGCGGTCGTCGTGACTACGGCAGGCACAGAAGATGTGCCCGTGGATGGGAGCGCCGCGTCAGAGGAGCAGACGGTTTTCGTGCATGTCTGCGGCGCGGTAAAAAATCCCGGGATCTACGGGCTTTCGGCCGGCAGCAGAATAGGAGACGCGATAGACGCCGCGGGAGGCTTTACCGCCGATGCCGACACTGACAGCCTGAACCTCGCCCAGCCCGTTTCGGATTCGCAGCAGGTTCGCGCCCCGACGCTGGGCGAAGCCTCAGAGCAGGCCGACGGAAAAATCAATATCAATACCGCGTCGCAGCAGCAGCTTGTGACGCTGCCCGGCATCGGAGAATCAAAAGCCCGTGCCATTACGGATTTCCGCACGGAGCACGGCAGATTTGAAAAACCCGAGGACATCAAAAAAGTGCCGGGCATAGGAGACTCCGTTTTTGAAAGAATCAAAAACGATATAAAGGTGGACTGATAAATGTCAAAAATTCTGGTAGTTGACGATGAAAAACTGATTGTTAAGGGGATCAGATTCAGCCTCGAGCAGGAAGGCATGGAAGTGGAATGCGCCTACGACGGAGAAGAAGCCATAGAAAAAATCTCCTCCGGAAAATATGACCTGATTCTTCTCGACCTTATGCTTCCCAAAAAAGACGGTCTGGAGGTTTGCCGCGAGGTTCGTGAGACCTCTGACGTCCCCATCATCATGCTCACTGCCAAAAACGACGACATGGACAAGATCCTCGGCCTCGAATACGGCGCCGATGACTATATCACAAAGCCTTTTAATATTCTCGAGGTAAAGGCCAGAATAAAAGCCATTATCAGGCGCAACACCATAAGAGCGAGACACTCGGACGGCGGAAACCGCATTTCGGTAAAAGAGCTCACCATAGACCGTGACAGCCTCAGGGCGTTTATTTCCGATGAAGAAGTAAATCTCACCGCAAAGGAATTTGACCTGCTGGAGCTCTTTATCACGAATCCCGGAAAGGTCTACAGCCGCGAACAGCTCCTCGCTCTGATCTGGGGCAAGGACTACCCCGGAGATGTCCGCACGGTTGATGTCCACGTCCGCAGACTCAGAGAAAAAATAGAAGAAAATCCCGCTGCCCCCAGATATGTTTTTACAAAATGGGGCCTCGGGTATTTTTACAAAGACTGATTGCGCCGCGTGCGCGTTTGATACAGGAATGCAGTAATGAATGAAAGCCGCAAAAAACGTCCCCCGAGACTGAGGGTGATTGTTTTTGTATTTATAGTTTTAATAGCGACAATCCCCATGATAAGCGTCAGCCTGGTGCTTATCAATTCTGCTTTTGACCGCGAAATCGAGAGCGGAAAGAGCGAGCTTTCCGGACAGGTTCTCATTCTTGCAAACCAGCTTCAGGCGGATGATTACGTTTCCCATTACATTACTTCTGACAAAAATGTCGCGATAGAGCAGATTGCCGACATCTGGGGCGGCAGGATACAGATTACAAACGCCGGCTGCAAGGTTCTGGTCGATACCTACGGCCTCGATATTTCCCGCTACAATATTTCCGAATATGTTCTGACCGCGCTTTCCGGGCAGAGCGTCAATTATCTCGATGAACAGAGCATGACGCTTGTGCTTTCCCAGCCCATTTATAATTCAGAAGAAAAAGAGCTCGTCGTGCCGCTCGAAGAGCTTGCGGACGGACAGGAGCCGGAGTACCGTTCAAAGATTGACGGAGTTATTCTCGTTACCGTGGATATGAGCCGTCGCACGACCACGCTTACCGGCATCAGCAGCCAGATGTATTTGCTGTGGATTGCGGCAGCGTGTCTCATTATTCTCATTGTATTTCTGGTTATGGTCAGGCTTTTCAGGCCGTTTGGAAGAATCGTCTCCGAAATCGACGCGGCTGTTGAGGGCACGTCCAAAAGAATCAGCGTCAGGAGCTATCTCGAGTTTTCGAGAATCAGCGATGCCGTCGGTCGCCTGATAACCCGCATCAATTCGCTCGATGAGTCCAGGCAGGAATTTGTCTCAAATGTCTCGCACGAGCTAAAGACGCCCATCACGTCAATGCGCGTTCTGGCCGATACAATTAATACCATGGAAGATGTTCCGCCGGAAACGTACCGCGAGTTCATGCGCGATATCTCCGGAGAGCTTGACAGAGAGGGCCGGATAATTGACGATCTGCTCTCTATTTCGAGACTTGAGGCCGGGCGCGTGGATTTGTCTGTTTCGCAGGTCAATCTCAACGAATGGATTGAGAGCGTACTTCGCCGCGTCAGTCCCATCGCAAAGGCGTCGGGGATAGATCTGCTTTTTGAATCATTCCGCCCCGTCAGCGCCGAAATCGATGAAATAAAGCTCACGCTCGCGCTCACCAACATCGTCGAAAATGCAATTAAATACAATAAAGAAGGCGGCTGGATAAAGGTTTCGCTCAATTCCGACCACCATTATTTCTTTATAAAAATCGAGGACTCGGGCATCGGCATTCCCAAAGAGGCCATGCCGCACCTGTTCGAGCGCTTTTACCGCGTAGACAAGGATCGCTCCAGAGAGAGCGGCGGCACGGGACTGGGCTTGTCCATTGCAAAACAGATTGTCAATCTGCATCACGGAGCCATCCGCGCCTACAGCGAGCTCGGCGAGGGCACTACCTTTGTTATCAGAATTCCTCTCGAATATCACGAAAAAGAACTGTCTTTACAGCAGGAGGCGTCAGATGAAGAAGATAGTTAACTTAATTCTTGTTTGTTTGATGCTGTCTGTTTTTTCCGCCTGCGACGGCGCAAAGGAAGCTCCCGCTGATGAGGGCTTCAGGCTGTTTTACATCAATTCGCAGGCGACGATTCTGACCGAATACAGCTACAAAGCCCGCGAAACTGAAACACTCGCTGTCGTAAAGGAATTGTTTGACAGCATGGCTAAGGTCTCCATCGAGGGCTGTTCGTCCGTTGTTCCTGCCGGTGTCAAATACATGGGCGCCGAGCTTAACGGGGATATTCTCAATCTTTTTATCAGCGGTGACCTTAATTCCGCTCCGGTCAGACAAAAAATGCTGTTCTGCGCTGCCATGACCAATTCATTTGCGCAGCTTGACGATATCGAGGGACTTCAGATCTACTGCGACGGCGATCCTGTAACAGACGGAACCGGCGCCGGGATCGGCATACTGAAAACCATGCGTTTTATCAGCGATGTTATCGACGGTCCCGACGATTACAAAGAAAGTGATCTTACCGTTTACTTCGCGAATGAAGCAAAAGACAGGCTTGTAAAGACTGTGGTCACCGCCGCGTACAGACGTACTACGCCGATGGAGCGCGTAGTCGTGGAACAGATTATAAAGGGACCGGCGGACAAGACGCTCTCCGCCACTGTTCCTTCCACACTGACCCTGCTCGGGGTGAACGTCCGCGACGGAATCTGCTATGTCAATTTTGACGACAAATTCCTGACAGAGGCGCTCACGACCAATGATTATATTCCGGTCTATTCAATAGTAAATTCGTTACTGGAGCTGAAGGGCATAGAATCTGTCCAGATCAGCATCAACGGTTCGAGCGATATCACCATGCCGCTCGGCGAGATTTCTTTTTCGCGTCCGCTGACGTATAACGACGTTTACATCGATCAGTAATCTGACTCTTTTCTGACGAAAGTCAGTCTGAAAATCTTTTATTCTTTGCGAGGTATAAATGTTTCGCAGACCATTTTTGCTGATTTTTTCGGCACTGTTTGCCGTGTGCTTTGCCGCGCGTTTTTTTGGCGTTTCGCTCCTGCGCAAGACGCCGCTCACCGCTGCTTTTTCGGGAGAAAAAACGGCCGCGTCTGCCGTGGGCGTGATAGATAGAATTACTGTTACGGCGGAGTACGAGAGGCTGCAGCTCACAGATTGCGAGGTGAGTCTCTGCGGCGGGGAGTTTTTGGGAACGAACGGACTGCTTGTTTACGGGGACGGCTTTTTGGATCTGCCCGAAGGCGCGAGGGTCAGAATCACCGGTGATATCAGTGCTTTTGATACGCCTGATAATCCCGGGGAGTTTGACAGACAGAGCTATTACAGGACGCGGGGACTTGACTTTGTCTTTTATTCCGACAGCGTGGAAATCATAGAGGAAGATACGCGCTCGTTCCCTGACAGAGTGCTGGGGTCGCTCAGGCAGAGACTTTCGGAATCCGTAGACCGCGTCAGTGCAGACGAAACAGAGGCCGGCCTTTTCAAGGCATTTTTTCTGGGTGACAAATCCGGAATCGATGAGGAGCAGTACGACCTCATCAGAATTGGGGGCGCTGCGCATATGCTTGCAATCAGCGGGCTCCATCTGTCATTGATTGGAAAGCTGCTGCTGGATTTGTTCAAAAAGCTGCGTCTGCCGCCCACGCCTTCGTTCATAACTGCGGATCTGATTTTGCTGCTTTACGTGATAATGCTGGACGGCAGCGCCTCTGCCTGGCGTGCGTATATTATGTTTTCGGCCGCGGTTTTCGCGCCTCTGCTCGGCAGGTCATACGATTTTTTGTCAGCGCTGGGACTGGCCGGGACCTTGCTGCTGCTTTCCGCGCCGTCCTATGTTTCGGACCCGGCATTTCTGCTTTCTTTTTCAGCGGCAGCCGGAATCGGAATCATTTATCCGGTTCTTCGAGGGGCGCTCGGCGGTCTGATGAAAAAGCTGCCGCGCTTTCTTGAAAGAGCTTTTTCAGCGCTCGTTTTCAGCGTTTCGATACAACTCATGACGCTGCCGGTAACTGCGTATTTTTACTACTCTGTTCCGCTTTACGGAATGCTCGTTAATATTGTTATGCTGCCATTTTTGTCGCTTGCGCTGGTCTCGGTCATGGCCGGGGCGGCGGCCGGCATTTTCAGTGCTTCCATCGGAGGCTTTTTTATAGGCTTTGCGCATTATTATTTTGCGGTGCTGCTGAAGATTTGCGAGTGGGTGGGAGATTTGCCGTTCGCCGTGATTACGACAGGGAAACCGGCAGAGTGGCAGATTGCTTTGTATTATGCGCTGCTTTCGGCTTTTCTGTTTTTGCTGAGACGGTGGGCGAAAGGCGTGGAAAAAGGGCAGAAGAGAAGGCTGCGAAAAGCGGCTCCCGCACTGCTCGCGCTTTCCCTGGCCGTGGCCTCTCTTTTTCATATCGGCGGGGGCCCGTCAATTACCGCGCTGTATGTTGGACAGGGAGACTGCTCTGTCATTACCACGGAAGAAAACCACGCCGTGCTCATTGACTGCGGCAGCTCGAGCAAAAAAGACGTTTCGGGGAGCGTTATTCTGCCTTTTTTGAAATCCTCGGGAATAAGTATAATCGACATGATTTTTCTCAGTCACGCTGACGGCGACCATATCAGCGGGCTTTCTAAGCTTTTAAGTGACAACGCCATAAAGGTGGGTATGGTCTGCGTTTCATACTCCGCCGAAACGCGGCAGGAGTGGAGCGAGGTGGCTGAGCTTGCAGGGAAGGCCGGGGTTCCGCTCGTAAATCTAAAAACCGGCGATACCGCGATGGCGGGAGGGATGACATTTGAAGTGTTATCACCGTCAGAGCAGCTTTCCGCCGACGCTGACAAAAACGAGAGGTCCATGGTTGTCAGAATGGAATACGGCGATTTTTCCGCGCTTTTTACCGGCGATATCGGAGAACTCGCCGAGGACATTCTCTCGGATGAGAATGACAAAACCGACTGCGATTATCTAAAGTGTCCCCACCACGGCAGCAAATACAGCAGCAGTAAAGATTTTCTGCAAAGCGTAACTCCTGCTCTGACCGTCATATCCGCCGGGCGCAACAACAGCTACGGGCATCCGGCGCCGGAAACTATAGAGCGCCTTATCTCGTCCGGAAGTGAGGTTTTTCGCACGGACACCTCCGGCGCCGTCACCACCCGTATATCCTCCGCCGGCGAAGGCGTGAAAACCGTTTATTTTTCGGACGCTTTTCGTTGACAAGCGCCGTAATCCGTTGTATATTCTAATTTACTATTTTTTATTTGGCAAAAATGTGCCACGAAAGAGGAGGTTTATCAATGAAGAACTTCAAAAGAATGTTAGCTCTGCTTATGGTAGCAGCGCTTTCTGTCGCTTCATTTTCTGCCTGCGGTGACGAAGAGCAGACTACTGCGGCAGCTGACAGCGGCGAAACCACTGAGGCTGCACAGGAGGGCGGCACCTTTGTTATCGGCGGAATCGGCCCGATCACCGGACCTGCCGCAGTTTACGGCATTGCTGTTCAGCGCGGCGCCCAGATTGCTATCGACGAGATCAACGCGGCCGGCGGAGTAAACGGCATGACTCTGGCGCTGGATTTCCAGGACGACGAGCATGACGCCGAAAAATCAGTCAACGCCTACAACACCATCAAGGACAACGGAGCGAAGGTTCTTCTCGGAACCGTTACCTCCACACCTTGCGAAGCTGTTGTAGAAAAGACTTTTGAAGACGGCATGTTCCAGATCACCCCTTCGGGATCTTCTGTAAACGCTATCTGCCACGAGAACGCTTTCCGTATCTGCTTCTCGGATCCCAGTCAGGGAACCGCCGCTGCCCAGTACATCAAGGGAACCCTCGGCCTCACCAAGGCAGCTGTTATCTATGACAATTCCGACGTTTATTCATCGGGCATCTATGAGAAATTCGCCACCGAAGCACAGGCTCAGGGAATCGAAATCGTTTCCGCTCAGGCATTCTCCGGCGCGGACAACAAGGACTTCAATACTCAGCTCATCGCCATCAACGACGCCCAGCCTGAGATTGTTTTCCTTCCTATTTACTATCAGGCAGCAGCTCTAATCCTGCAGCAGTCTCAGAAAGCCGGATATAGCTTCACATTCTTCGGATGCGACGGTCTTGACGGCGTTATCGGACAGCTCGAAGGCGACGCCGCTCTTGCTGAAGGAGTTATGCTTCTTACTCCTTTCGTTGCCGACGACCCCGCCGAGAACGTACAGAGCTTTGTTCAGGCTTATCAGGCCGCTTACGGCGAAGTCCCGAACCAGTTCGCGGCAGACGCTTACGACGGCATTTATGTCATCAAGGCTGCTCTTGAGCAGGCTCAGATCACCGATCCCACCATGTCTGTTTCCGATATCGGAACCGCTCTTATCGAAGCCATCAAGACCATCACGGTCGAAGGTATCACCGGCACTATGAAGTGGACCGAGGACGGCGAGTGTGACAAGACCCCTAAGGGCATGGTCATCAAGGACGGCGTTTACACAGCTATCACTCAGTAATATATATTACGCGGCTCCGGCCCCGGCGGCCGGAGCCGCCTTATAAAAAACACGGGTCAAATAATAGGAGAGCTTCTTCTATTATTTTTCCCGTTTAAAAAGGAAGTTTTTACGGGAGGCGGATATGTTTATATCCTATTTATTCAGCGGCATAAGTCTGGGAGCCATATATGCGCTTATCGCGCTGGGCTACACCATGGTTTACGGCATCGCGAAGATGCTTAATTTTGCCCATGGCGACGTCATTATGGTAGGCGGATATATTGCTTTCACACTCAGCGTCACGCTGGGACAGAGCGCGTGGATCGCGATAATAGGCAGTATCGTTTTCTGTACGCTCCTCGGCATAACCATCGAAAAAATCGCGTACAAACCACTCAGGAACGCCTCAAAGCTGGCGGTTCTTATCACCGCCATCGGAGTCAGCTATTTCCTCCAGAATCTCGCGCTTCTGATTTTTGGCTCAAATTCAAGAAACTTCAAATCTCTGGTCTCTGTTCCCGTTATCTCCATCGGCCAGGTCACCATCCCCGGCGAAACTGTAGTGACCATAGCCGTTTCGGTACTTATAGTTGTAGGACTTCTTTTATTCATCAACAAATCCAAATCCGGCGCCGCGATGCTGGCCGTATCGGAAGATCGCGCGGCCGCGGAGCTTATGGGCATTAATGTAAACAGGACTATCAGCCTGACATTCGCTATCGGCTCCGGTCTGGCGGCGGTGGCAGGTATATTGATGTGCTCGCAGTACCCCAGTATCGGTCCGTACACCGGTCAGATGCCCGGCATAAAAGCATTTATCGCTGCCGTTTTCGGCGGCATCGGCAGTATCCCCGGCGCCATGATCGGCGGCGTAGTAATAGGCATAATCGAAAACCTCAGCAAAGCATACATTTCTTCACAGCTTTCTGACGCGATTACATTTGTCATTCTGATTCTCACTCTTGTCATAAGGCCCACCGGACTCTTTGGCAAGAAGATCAACGAAAAGGTTTAAGGAGGCCCCGTTATGGATAAAAACAAAAAATCGGTTTCGGGCTCCATGCTAAAGTCCTTTGGTTTCAAATCCCCCGCCGGCAATAAGCTCATCACCCTGCTCATTCCGCTGGCATTCTTCGTAATCTGTCATCTGCTGGTTGATTTCGGCGTACTCGGCAGCCTGTTCGAAGGCCTGCTGGTACCGCTGTGCTACTACATCATTATGGCCGTTTCGCTCAATCTCACAGTCGGCATACTGGGAGAGCTTTCGCTGGGACACGCCGGCTTTATGTGCGTGGGAGCCTATGTGGGCGGCATCTTCTCGTTTATCACGCAGGAGACCATCACCTCGCCGTGGATCCGCTTCCCGCTCGCCATTCTGATAGGCGGCATAGCGGCGGCGCTGTTCGGCCTGCTTATCGGCATCCCGATTCTGCGTCTGCGCGGCGACTATCTGGCCATAGTTACGCTGGCATTCGGTGAGATAATCAAAAATATCATGCAGAACATTTATCTTGCGAAGGACGTTAACGGGCTGCACTTCTCCTTTGCAAAGCCCATAGACCTTGCGGACGTCGACGTTGCCTCAAAGATTGACATTCTTAAAGGCCCCATGGCGCTGAAAGGCGTTCCAAAGGATGCGAATCTCATCATAGCCGTTATTCTGGTTCTGATTACACTTATAGTAATACTGAACCTCATTGATTCCCGCGCCGGCAGAGCGATAATGTCTATCAGAGACAACCGCATCGCCGCCGAGTCCACAGGCATCAACATCACAAAATACAAGCTCATCGTCTTCGGCATCTCCGCGTTCTTCGCGGGCGTGGCGGGCGTTCTTTCGTCCCACTACAACATGGTCACCGAGGCGAAGAAATTTGATTACAACACGTCGATACTGATTCTCGTATTTGCCGTTCTGGGCGGACTCGGAAAGATGCGCGGCACCATTATCGCCACTATTCTGCTGTACGCCCTGCCTGAGCTGCTGCGCGGCCTGCAGTCATACCGCATGCTGGTTTACGCCATCGTGCTTATCGTGATGATGATACTTAATAACAACGCCCGCTTCAACGAATGGAAAAAGAGAGTCAAGGCTTTCTTCACAAAGAAAAAACCCGCTGTGGACGCAGGAAAGGAGGAAGAGTGATGTCGTTTGTAGAGATAAACAATATCAGCATTTCCTTCGGAGGACTCCGCGCGGTTGACGATTTTTATCTGCGCCAGGAAAAAGGCGAGCTCTACGGCCTGATCGGCCCGAACGGAGCCGGAAAGACCACGGTCTTTAACCTGCTCACCGGCGTTTACAAGCCCGATCGCGGCACTTTTTTCCTTGACGGTGAAAACATGACCGGCAAAAGCACGATAAAGCTCAACCAGTCCGGCATCGCCAGAACCTTCCAGAACATCAGGCTGTTTGGCAATTTGAGCGTACTTGACAACGTCAAAATCGGCCTTCACAACAACTACAGATACTCCGCTTTTGACGGCATTGCCCGCCTGCCGAAATACTTCAAAACAGAAAAAGCAATGAACGAAAAGGCAGAGGAAATACTGGAGCTCTTTGAGCTTTACGGGGACAAAGACATTCTTTCGTCCAATCTCCCCTACGGAAAACAGCGCAGGCTGGAGATAGCCAGAGCGCTTGCCACGGATCCCAAATACCTGCTTCTGGATGAGCCCGCCGCCGGCATGAACCCCAACGAAACCGCGGAGCTTATGGATATGATCCGCTTTGTTCGGGATCATTTCGGCATGACGATTCTGCTCATCGAGCACGATATGAAGCTGGTGGCCGGCATCTGCGAAAAGGTTTCCGTTCTCAATTTCGGACAGCTTCTTGCGCAGGGCAAGACCTCCGAGGTACTGAAGGATCCAGAGGTCATAAAGGCCTATCTGGGACAATAAGGGGGGCGATATGGCATTACTTGAAATCAAAGATATGGAAGTGTCCTATGGCTTTATCCGTGCAATAAAGGGCATTTCATTCTCAGTAGAAAAGGGCGAAATCATAGCGCTCATCGGCGCGAACGGCGCCGGCAAGACCACCACGCTGCACGCACTTTCCGGCATCATCCCCATCGCCGGCGGAAGCATTTCCTTTGACGGCAAAGACCTCGCAAAGGTTCCCGCTCACGAAAGAGTGGCAATGGGCATCGCCCAGGTTCCGGAGGGCAGAAGAGTATTCCAGCAGCTTACGGTTTACAAAAATCTCATGCTGGGCGCCTATGCCCGCAAAAACCAGGATGAGATAGCCGCTGACCTGGAAAACGTATTCGAGAGGTTCCCCAGACTAAAGGAGCGCAGAAACCAGATTGCCGGCACTCTTTCCGGCGGCGAACAGCAGATGCTGGCCATGGGCAGGGCTCTTATGTCAAAACCCGCCATTATGCTGCTCGACGAGCCCTCGATGGGATTATCACCTATTCTCGTCTCGGAAATATTTGATATAATAAAAAAGATAAATGAGAGCGGCACCACCGTTCTGCTCGTTGAACAAAACGCCAAAAAAGCTCTTTCGATTGCGGACAGGGCATACGTTCTGGAAACCGGAAGCATTATTCTGTCCGGAAAGGCAAACGCGCTCATGAATGATGATTCTGTGCGCAAAGCTTACCTCGGTGAATCATAAGGGAGGTGATTATATGGCAAATCTTGTAATTACGATAGCGAGAGGCTACGGAAGCAACGGAAAGCTCATCGGTAAAACGCTGGCAAAGGAACTCGGCATAGGTTTTTACGACAGGAACCTGCTCAGAGAAGCGAGCGAAGTCAGCGGAATATCAGAAGGGTTTTTCGGCATGAATGATGAAAAGGTGAAGTTCAGTCTCTTCAAGAAAAAGCCGGAAGTCAAGGACAATCCCCGCACTCCGGAAGATGACAAATATGTTTCGGACGACAACATCTTTAATCTTCAGGCGGCGCATATCCGCACCATCGCCGAAAGAGAGTCATGCGTAATAGTCGGAAGATGCGCCGACACGGTTCTGAAAAATCACGACAACATTATCAGAATCTATATTTACGCGTCTCCCAAGTACTGCATAAAGACCATAATGGATATGTACGGTGTGTCCCCGGGTGAAGCTGAAAAACTTATCAGAGAAACAGACAAAGAGCGCAGCGCGTACTACGAGCACTACACCGGAAAAAAATGGAACGATTTCTCCAATTATGATCTTTGCCTGAGCGCTTCCACACTGGGCGTGGAAAAATGTGTCAGTCTTATAAAGGACTATATCGAACTGAAAAACAGTTGAGGTACTCAATGGAAAAAGAACAATTTTTAGAGGCTCTCGAAAAGCTCATCGAAATCGGAAAGTCCAAAAACGGCGTTATCGACATTGACGAGGTAAACGATCTTTTTAAGGATGAGGATTTCACCGAGGATCAGATGGAGATTGTCTATTCTCACCTGCGCGATGCCGATATAGAGCTTGTACAGGAAATGAACGACGACCCGACGGCCGATGACGTTTTTGTCGATGACAATCTTGACGATTCTGACGACAGTCTCGACGATGCGGATGTTGCCGAAGAGGAGATAGACCTTTCGTCAATAGACCTTCTCGAAGGTGTCGGTACTGAGGATCCTGTCCGCATGTATCTAAAGGAAATCGGCGTTTACCCGCTGCTGTCTCCGGAGGAAGAGCTGGAGCTCGCAAAGCGCAAGGCCGAAGGCGACGAAGAGGCAAAGGAGCGTCTGGTAAAGGCAAACCTGCGTCTGGTTGTCAGCATTGCAAAGCGCTACACCGGCAGAGGCATGAACTTCCTGGATCTTATTCAGGAAGGAAATCTCGGCCTCATGAAGGGCGTCGAAAAATTCGACTACACAAAGGGCTACAAGCTCAGTACCTACGCGACCTGGTGGATCAGACAGTCCGTGACCAGAGCGCTTGCGGATCAGGCCAGAACAATCCGCGTGCCCGTACACATGGTCGAGACCATCAACAAGATGTCAAAGACCCAGCGCCGTCTGACGCTGGAGCTGGGCTACGAGCCCTCCGTTGCTGAACTTGCAAAGGCCATGGACATCACAGAGGAAAAGGTCATGGAGATCATGCAGATCGCCAGAGAACCGGCCTCGCTTGAGACGCCCATCGGCGAAGAGGACGATTCAAACCTCGGCGATTTTGTCCCGGACAACAACACCGAAACTCCCGAGGGCAATATCGAAAAGGTTATGCTGCGCGAGCATATTACCGCCCTGCTCAGCGACCTGAAGGAAAGAGAAAGACAGGTTCTGATTCTCAGATACGGGCTGGAGGACGGACACCCCCGCACCCTCGAGGAAGTGGGAAGAGAGTTCAACGTCACCCGCGAGAGAATCAGACAGATCGAAGCCAAGGCCATTCGCAAACTCAAGGTACCGGTCAGAAGCAAAAAAATCAAAGATTTTCTTTAATCAATAGCATGTGATTAAAAACCGGCGCGGCCCGTTAGATGAGTTCGCGCCGGTTTTTTGCGTCTGTTGAGCTGTACATTTTGAAACACACGGGGACAGTTCCCGTGTGTTTTAAAAATTGGATTGACATAGCAGCGGGAAAATGCAATATTATTTGCAAATGTTATAGGAGATTTGATATAACACAAGTGGATAGCCTCGGTGGCACAGGAGGTTTTTTGATATGGATAATTATGGAGAAATTGTTATTTACCAGACTGAGGATGGTTTTTCAAAAATTGAAGTCAATTTAAAAAATGAAACAGTATGGCTGTCGATTGATCAGATGGCTGAACTGTTTCAGCGGGATAGAAGTGTTATTGGAAAGCATGTACGTAATATATTTAAAGAGGGTGAACTGAAAAAAGATTCAGTATGGGCAAAAATTGCCTACACTGCCGCCGATGGAAAAATATATGACGTAGATTTTTATAATTTGGATGTTATTATTTCCGTGGGCTATAGGGTTAAATCCTTTCGTGGCACACAATTTCGAATTTGGGCAAATTCGGTACTTAGGGAATACATAATCAAGGGATTTACAATTGACGACGAGCGCCTGAAGGGAAATGCCGGAGGAAATTATTGGAAGGAACTTCTTGATCGAATCCGTGATATCCGTTCATCGGACAAGGTGCTTTATCGTCAGGTGTTAGATTTATATGCAACAAGCGTGGATTATAATCCGAAGAGCGAAGAATCCATTCAGTTTTTTAAAATTGTACAAAACAAGCTCCATTATGCTGCCCATGGACATACTGCGGCAGAAGTGATTTATGAACGTGCTGATGCGGAAAAGCCATTTATGGGATTGACATCTTTTTCTGGCGAGCTGCCTGCTCTTAAAGATATCGGAGTTGCAAAAAACTACTTGAAAGAAGATGAACTAAAGGTTTTAAACAATCTTGTTTCCGGCTATTTTGATTTAGCTGAAATATCTGCCATAGAGCATAAACCGATGTATATGAGTGACTACGTGACACAGCTGGACTCAATTCTTACTTCGGGAAACAGAAAACTTCTTACCGATGCAGGAAGTATAAGCCATGATCAAGCCATGAAGAAGGCAAAGGATGAATACAGAAAATATCAGGAGATAACGCTGTCTCCTGTTGAAGAAGAGTATCTAAAGAGTATTAAAGAAGTGGAAAAAGAGGCCAAAAAGAAAAACTGAAACACACGGGGACAGTCCCCGTGTGTTACACACGACATAAAACAAGGCTGTGAGATTCAAAACTCACAGCCTTGATTTTAAATCACGTGTTCTTCGTAAGGCTTAATACGCCAGGGCTTTGCCGCTTCTTCTCGGGTCGGCGCCGCCCCTGACGGTGCCGTCGCCGTTGAGCGCTATGGCCTGGACGCCGCCGAAATAATTGTCATAGGCGGCCTTGTCAACGAGGGTATATCCCATATCTTCGAGAGCTTTCATGGCGCTTTCGCTCAGGGGATAAACCGAATCTTCGGTAGTCCTCTCGTAGTGCAGCTCTGTTTCGCTGTCCGCCCACACCCTGGTGGTATTGATGGCTTCCTGTACGTCCATATCAAAATCTATCATGCGCTCTATCACCTGGGCCACCACGGAGAATATTCTGGTGCCGCCCGGCGTTCCTACGGTGAGGAACGGCTCATTGTCGGGAGTCAGAACCACGGTGGGAGTGATGCAGGAAAGAGGACGGGCACCGGGCTTTGCGCAGTTTACGGACTCCGGATCCAGACTGAAATCGTACATTTCGTTATTGAGAATGAATCCGTATCCGGGGACGGCTATCTTGCTGCCGTAAAAATCGCCGATGGTCTGCGTGCAGGTGACCATATTTCCGTCCTTGTCAATGATTGAATATGAAGTGGTGGAGCCATGTTCAAAGGCTGCCGGGTCCGCCGCGGTGTACTTTCCGTTTCCGGCGTCAATGCCGTCAAATCTCTGCTTGGCGTATTCCTTGGAAGTCAGCCCGTCAAGGACGCTTTGCTCCACATTCTCGTACATATACTCGGCTCTGTCGGCGAAAGCGATCTTTGTAGCTTCCGCGATGGCGTGAATATATTCGGGGCTGTTTATCTCCATGGTCGCAAGGTCATAGTTTTCCAGAATATTGAGGATCTCAATGAGGTGCGTGCCGCCCGAGGATGAGGGCGGAAGAGAATAAACCTTGTAATCGCGGTAAGTGGAAGAGAGAGGCGTGCGGTGTTCGACTTTATATGAGGAAAAGTCTTCCTTTGTGATGTGCCCGCCGTAGCCGTTTACCGATCCCACTATCGCGTCCGCGATCTCGCCGCTGTAAAAGACCTCCGGCCCCTGCTCGGCGATAAGTCTGTAAGTTTTTGCCAGGTCAGGATTTGTGATGACCTCGCCCGTTTCGTATGCCCATCCGTCGTTCAGATAATATTCTGAAAGCTCCTTCATCGCGGATATCTGGGTGTATTCCTCGTTGGAGGCTTCTTCCATCATGGGCATGCACAGATAGCCTTCCTCAGCGTACTTTATTCCGTCCGCCATCAGCATTGCTCTGGTGAAATTGCCAGAGCCGTAACTGTTCAGAGCCTCTTCGAGCCCCGCGATCTCTCCGGGCACGGCCACGGCCAGCCCGCCGAGACGGTTCAGTCTGGAATAAGCTCCCGTCAGGGTAGCGCCCTCTTCCGTGGTATAGTACATGATGTTTCCGTCAGCGTCGAGCCACTGCCTCGCGTCGGTGGCGGCGGGCGCCGTTTCACGGAAGTCCAGCATAATTACCTCTCCCGTATCGGCCTTGTAGATGGTCATATAGCCGCCTCCGCCGATGCCTGAGGTGTAGGGCTCCACAACGCCGAGAGTGTACGAAACCGCGACAGCCGCGTCCACCGCGTTTCCGCCGGATTACAAAACCTCGAGGCCGGCCTTTGAAGCGTACCAGCTCGAAGATGCCACGGCCGCCTCCTTTCCGGTGGCGTCTCTGTCGGTCAGGATGACCTTCCCGTCCGAGTCATAGGGAACCCAGACGGCGTTTTCGTCTTCGGTTTCCTTTTCGCCCGTGCTTTCCGCCTCGGAAGTCGGGGCGTTTGTCGTCTCGTCGGAGTTTCCTCCGCAGCCGATGGCGGAGAACACCATAGCCAGCGCCAAAAGCAAAGAAACAAATCTGATTTTCATAATCATCATTCCTTTCAGTTTAATAATTCCTCTCTGTAAGAACAATTATTCCCTTCCATTATATTTCACCGAAAATGAAAAAACAAATACAATCATTGTCAAAAAAATGCCAATCGCCACAACGAAAAAATCCGAAGTTTTTGTATGACAACACTTCAGTTTTTTAATGATTTAGCATAATGATATTCATTTTAAAATGTTGCAAACAAAAGGAATTGTATTGTATAATAATTAAACAATTCTATGTTCGTTTTTATGTGAAAATACAGGAGATAAAATGAAAATAATAACCAGAATTCTCAGCTTGTTTCTCGTTCTTTCCATGCTTCTTTCCGCCGCTGCCTGCGGAGGCGGTGACGAAGGCGCCACCACGTCCGCTCAGTCGCAGGAATCCGAAAGCGCGGGTGAATCCACAGAGGTCGCTCCCGCCGTGGAAGGCGACGAATTCGGAAACGCCGCTGTCGGAAAAAACGGCGCGGTCTCCAGCTACAACGAGATTTCCTCTCAGATAGGTCTTGATATTCTTCAGGCGGGCGGAAACGCCATCGACGCGGCGGTCGCCACTGCTCTCGCGGTAGGCGTCGTAGAGCCTCACCACAGCGGCATCGGCGGTTCGGGCCTCATGACCATTTATCTCGCTGAAGAAGACAGATACACCACTATCGAGTATCTCGAAAACATTCCCGGAAACGTAGAGTCGGACTACTACCTCAAAAACCGCAACATCGAGACTCCCAGAGCCGCCGGCGTGCCCGGACAGGTGGCGGGTCTCGCTATGGCCCTCGAAAAATACGGCACCATGAGCTGGCACGACATTCTCCAGCCCATCATAAAGCTCTGCCGTGAAGGCTTCCCGATTGACGAGGTCGCTGCCGGCGCTATGGCGGACGGCTATGAGAAGTTCAGCAAAGAAGGAAAAGAATACCTCTTTGAGCTCTTTACCGACGACGGCTTCCCCTATGCCGAGGGCGATATCTTCAAGAACGAAGACCTCGGGAACACATTTGAGACTCTTGCGGAAAAAGGCTGGCAGGATTTCTACACCGGCTCCATCGCCGAGAAAATCTCAGCGGATTTCAAGGCCAACGATGCAGCAATGTCCATGGAGGATCTGGCCAATTATTACGCCGCCGAGAGAGAACCCATCGTTACCAATTACTACGGCTACGACGTGGTCACGGTTGCCAATCCCTCCGTCGGAGGAACGCTCCTCATCGGCGCGCTCAATATCATGGAGCAGCTCGGAATAAAAGACATCGAGCAGGGCACTGCCGACTACTGGAAGGTATTCAACGAATCCGTCCGTCTCGCCACGAACCCCGCATATACCTATTCGGGCGACCCGGCGTTTTACAACATGCCTTCCGAGACTCTCTGCTCAAAAGAATACGCCGCGGACAGAGCAAAGCTCTACAATCCCAAGGCCGCTCTTGACCCGCTTCCCGACGCGGACCTCGAGTATTCCAAAAATGAAGTTCCTTCACTCACGGGAAAAGCCATCGCCGTCACTCCCACAAAGAACCCCCTTGTGTCCAATATTCCCGTCGTGGGCGAAACAGTCAGCGGCACTTCACAGCCCGACACCATAGACCAGGGCGGAAACACCACCCATATCGCAGTCATTGACGCGCAGGGCAATATCGTTTCCACCACAAACACAGTAGGCCTTTCATGGGGCTGCTACCACGCCACACCCGGCCTCGGCTTTATTTACAACACTCACCTCAACAACGTTTCGTGGACCACTGAATCCAGCCCGGATTACTTTGCCGACGCAGGAAAGAGAGTACGTTCCACCATGTCGCCCACCATCGTTGTAAAGGACGGACAGCCCATCATGGCGGTCGGTTCTCCCGGCTCCACGGTTATCCCGCCCGTTATCGCGAATATCATAAACAATGTTCTGCTTTATGATATGAACATTCAGCAGGCCATCAACGCTCCCAGAGCGCTCGTCATCGACAGACCTTACGTTGATATGTCGGGAGAGCAGGGACGAATGGACAAAAAGACCGTCAGACTGCTCGAGGTATTCGGATATGTATTCAAAAATACCATTTCCGATTATGACGCCGTCTGCGGAGGAGTAGCCGCCATCACAATCGACAAGGAATCCGGTACGATAACGGCCGGAGGAGACCCCCGTCGCGATTACAAGGCCCTTGCCTATTAATTTAAAAAAATTTTTTTGATAATATTATTATCATCAGGAGGAAAGATTATGAAAAAGCTTTTAGCAGTTCTTCTTGCTGCGATTATGGTTCTCGGAATGGCCGCTTGCGGCGATACGGCTGAAACCACCACCGCGGCTCCCGACACCCAGGCCACAGATGACACCACTAAGGCTGCGGACGACACCACTGCCGAAGCCGCTCAGTACACGACAAAGATCGTTGCTCCGGCTGTCATCACCACTATCGGACAGGCTGACATCGACGTTGGAAAACAGGTTCTCAAAAAAGCCGGCGTTGAATTCACCGAAGACGACAAACTTGCTGCCGACGCGGTCGGCAACTACGGCACCATCTTTATGGTTATCGGAGCTTCCAAAAAAGGCCTTGGCGCTGCCGGCATCAGTGTTGAAGATGAAGTAGCCCGTGCAAACGCCGTTATCGACGCTGCAAAGGCTGCCGGAAAGCAGATTATCGCCATGCATCTCGGAGGTGAAGACCGTCGCGGCGGACAGTCCGATCAGATTATCGACGCGGTTATTGTAAAGGCTGACTTTGTCGTAGTAGCCGGCACCGGAAACGCCGACGGTCATTTCACTCAGACCCTGTCCGGCATCGGAATCCCGATCACCGTTGTTGACAACACCAAAGCGGCTGTTGACGTTATAGCTGCGCTTCTGTAATTACCACCGTACTGACGGCTCCGGTGTTTAGCTATACCGGAGCCGTAGTTTGTTTAAAGAACAAGGAGGAACTGTTTTGGATCAGGAACTGATTATCTTATTGGTAATGATAGGGACTTTCCTGCTCAGCAATTTTTTGCTCCATTTCCCCGTCAGTCTCGGTATGGCTCTTTCCGCCGTACTCGGCGCCGTTGTTTACGGCATTTGCGGCGGAGACATTTCTGAGCTCGGAAGACATCTGTTTGAAGGAACGTTTACATATTTGGACACCGTTCTGATCATCGCGATGGCAATGATCTTCATGACGTTTATCCAGGAGTCGGGCACAATGGGCGCTCTGAACAACGCCATAGTAACGCGTTTCTACAAAAAGCCCGTCATTATGCTTATCCTCTTGATGATTATCGTCATGTTCCCCGGTATGATTACCGGTTCGTCAACGGCGGGCGTTCTTGCCGCGGGTTCAATCGTCGCGCCTATTCTTATTCTGATAGGTGTTCCTAAGGATAAGACCGGCGCGGTTATCGCGGTGGGAGCCATCCTCGGTATGGCGGCACCGCCCGTCAACATCCCCGCGCTGCTTATAGCGGGCGGCGTCGATATGCCTTTCTCGGGCTTTGACGTACCGCTGCTTCTCATCACGCTCATTCTCGGTATATTCACAGTGCTTTTTATCTGTATGAAGTATTGCCGGAATATCAATATCGAAGAATTAAAGCCCCATCTTGATTCTGAGACAGGAAAGAAATACGGCTTCAAAGTTTACATTCCCGTTATCGTTCTGGCGCTCATTCTGATCATCAGAATGGTTCCCAGCATTCTTTCCATTTTTGGCGCGACCGGAGGCTTTGTAGACTGGTTCACGCAGTTCGCCAGCAAGATAGCGGCCATAGCGATGCCGCTCACCTTCCTTATCTGCGCGCTGCTTGCCATCATCCCCGGCTTCGGCAAAAAGTTCAACATTATCAAATCCTGCAAGAACGCGATCAACACCACTATTCCGGTTCTCGGAAAGCTGATGGGCGTTGGAATGTTCATTCAGATTCTTACTTTGACCGGAGCCAGAGGCTGGATCGTTCAGGCTTGCTTAAAGCTTGCCTCGCTCGGCGGAGCGCAGGAGACGTTTGCCATCGGCACCGTACTTCTGCTTCTCGCCATAGCCATTGTCTGCCCGGCGTTCGGCGCGGTTTCTTCTTACGGATCGGCGACGGTTCTCGGCGTTCCTTTCCTTATCGTTCTGATGGACGTAAAGTTCCCGGCCTCGTCTGAGATAATAATGGCGTGCGCGCTTTCCACCATCGTCTGCTGCGGAGACCTTATGCCACCCACCGCCCTGTCCGGAAACTACGCGGCGGAGCTGGTAGGTGAAAAATACTCAAAGGTTCTGAAACACGTTGTGGTTCCCGTGGTCGTAAGCATAGTATTCTGCCTTGCCGTCCTGCTGCTGGCGGAACCGCTCAAATTCCTGGCGCGTTAAGGAGGTAATGACATGATATTCGGAATCAGTATTCTTACATGGATTTATCTTTTAATCATTGTTTTTTTACTTGTATTCATTATCTGGAATATGATTACGGAAAAAGACGTTCTGCGTCAGATCGACGCGGCCCTTGTCATCATTCCGCTGTTGCTTCGGCTGTTCCTGGTGAAGTAAGGAGGAAAAGGACATGACATTGGAAGTTAAGACAAAAACCCCCGTTAATTATATTACAGCAGCAGTTCTTCTGATACTGTGCTGCGTTATGTTTTTCGTCCTGAAGGGTCAGTTTGAAACCATGAGCGAGCCGGAGCTTGTCTACTACGGAAAAAACTCCAGCGTAAAGGCTATTCATTGGCTTTCGGAGTGGAATCCCCGCCTGAAGGAAACCCGCGGAGGCGCCGGAGATACGCTCGTTTATGAGCTTCGCGGCGAAGAAGAGGGCGATACCATAATCATTTTCGGCGGAGTTCACGCTAACGAGCCCTCCGGCTCCGTAGCCGCCATATACATGGTTGAGAATCTTCATCCAAAGGCCGGCACCGTCTATATCCTCACGCATACCAACGCCGCGGGATATACCTGCACGGACCCCCAGGAAGCTTCTCCCATGTTCTATACCGTTGATACCGGAGCCGGCGAAAGACAGTTCCGCTTTGGCTCGCGCGTATCAAACCCCATCTATCAGTGGCCGGATCCCGATATCTATGTTCACACCTCCGGACAAAAGCTGGCCGGCTCAGAGACCAGAAATCTGAACCGCTGCTACCCCGGCATAGAAGACGGCACCATCACGGAGCAGGTAGCCTACGCCCTTACTGAAATGGTAAAGGATCTGGACGCGGCCGTCACCATCGACCTGCACGAGGCCTCTCCCGAATACAAGACTATCAACACCACGGTTTTCCATTCGAGAGCCAATTCCATCACCTCGGCCCGCGACTGGTACATCCCCGAAGACCTCGAGGACGCGGCTCACATGGGAGCGGAAGTCTCGCCTGAGAATTTCCGCGGCCTGTCGCACATCGAGCTCGGAACATGGACCGACACGCTGGCCATGCTGATGGAGACGTCCAATCCCTCTCAGGGACGCGAACACGGAAAGACCGGAACTGACCTTGTTGTAAACGGAATAGACAAGTTCTATCTGCGCAACAACCAGTCCGTGGGAATTCAGGACAAGAGATACGGCATCGAGGTCGATACCGGAGAGTTTGTCGATGAAGACACCTTCGTAGCCGCGAATGATTCCTCGGCGGAAGAGATGACAGCTCTCGGCGCGCGTCCTCTTTCCATGCGCGTCGCCAGACACGTAATAGCGACGCTGGCTTATGCTCAGAGCTATACCGATTCTATCGGAACCGCACTTGAAGACGCTGCCGCGGCAGCCACCGAAGAAGACAGGCTCGCGATTTACGAAGAGGTCGGAATCGGAAAATCCTCTCTTGACGGCAGTATTATCGCCGAAAGAAGAACCGGTATAATCGACCTGGGAGAACTGCCTTCGTACAGTGATCTCTGCGCCAATCTTTACAAATACCTCGCGCCTTCGGACGAGGTCGAGACCAGCGCGGACGTATTCGCGGGTACTTCTTCACTGATTAAATAAGGTGAATTATCTATGAAACGTTTTACATTAATCATCATGACCGCCGCGCTCCTTTTTGCGGGGTGCGGCTCTTCGGGGGAGAGCACAGCGGGCGGGCAGTCCGCCGCGGAGCCTACGGATTTTTCGTACGCGCCTGTTACGGTTACCACGGGAACTACGGAATCCGCCGCCACCGATGAGGTCAGTCTCGAGGATCTGGCTATCGACCCGCCGTACTCCTTTAATCCCGACGAAATGCTGCCCTCGGACTTCGGCGATTATTTCAAGACGCAGTATAACAGCGTTACGAGCACATATAAGCTCCTCGCCGGCGACAGGTACGAAAGTGAAGTCACAATGATTAAGAGCCCGGTCGACGGTCCATCGGTTTATGTGATTGCCGGAATACACGGAGACGAGGAAGCCGCGTGGCAGGCCGGAAAGCTTCTCAAAAAGATTTCCATAAAAGCCGGAACTCTCTATATCATTGCTCCCGCCAACAAATACGGCGCGGTATCACTTTCGCGCCTGATAGATTCAAAAGACCCTAACAGAGTCTGGCCGGGCGATAAAAACGGTAACGGAGCGGAAAAGGTTGCGGCCTCCATCTTCGCGGACGTAAAAGAAAAATCCCCGGATTTTGTTTTCGACCTGCATGAGGCGAGGATTATATCCGACGACAGAGACTTCCTCGGAAGTTCGCTGATCTACACGACGCTCGACGTATTCCCTGACGATTTGTTTATGGACATCATCGACGACGCTCAAAACGGTATTATCTGCAACCACAAACTAAACTCCTACTCGCCGGGACCTGCGGGCAGCGTAAATCGCACGATCACCGAAAAGCTGGGAATCCCCACCTTTACCGTGGAAACCTTCAGAGGATATCAGATGGAGGACCGTATTCACGACCAGCTCGATATAGTAAACTGGGTACTGAAATTTTATGGCCTGGAATAAACAGTGAAATATTTCATCATTATCAGCCTGATAATCATCATCGCGTGCCTGGCTGCCGAGGCAAAACTCGCGGCCGGGCATCGCCGCGCTATAAAGCATGTTATTCACGTAAACGGAACCCGGGGCAAATCCGCGGTTTCGCGTCTGATTGCCGCTGGCTGCGCCGCCGGCGGTCTCAGAACATACTGCAAAACCACCGGCACCTTGCCGATGACTATTGACACAAACGGAAACGAAACCGAAATAAAACGTATCGGCAGAGCCAATATTTCCGAACAGATAAAGATACTGAAAAAAGCGGCCGCGGACGGAGCCGAGGTTCTCGTGATAGAGTGTATGGCCGTAGACCCGGAATTGCAGCGCGTCTGCGAGAGAAAAATCCTCCGCTCGGATATCGGCGTTATCACAAACGTACGAATAGACCACGTCGCGGAGATGGGAGAAACAATTCCCGAGGTATGCGAGGCTCTCTGCGAAACTATTCCCGAAAACGGCATAGTTTTCACCGCGGACGAAAGGAGCTTTGACGCCATCAGAGAAAACGCCGGACCGCGGGGTAGCGAGGCGGTTCTCGTAAATGAAACGCCGGAGGATACCCGGGAGTTCCTTTTCCCCGAAAATATCGCTCTGGCGCTGCGCGTCTGCGAATATCTCGGAATAGAGCGCCGGACTGCACTCGAAGGAATGAAAAAAGTCATTGCCGACCCCTATGAGGCAAAGAGGTATACGCTCCCGGGCGGGGCGGTTTTTGTCAACGCCATGTCGGCAAACGACCCGGAATCCACGGGCATACTTCTTTCAAAATTCATAAACAAAAAATCTCCGGACGGGCGGCTGATTATCATTCAGAACAACAGGGCTGACAGAGCCTACCGCATAAAGCTGATGGCCGGGTTTGCAGCCGGAGCGGGAGCGGATGAGATATGGCAGCTCGGCTCCTATAGCGGGGCCGCCCGCAGGATTTTTGAAAAATCCGGTATAAAAACAGAAAAGTTCAGACGCGCCGCGGAGCTGCCCCTCGCAAGGGTACGGTCGGGAGACCTGGTATTCGCCATCGGTAATATTGCCGATGAGGGAATAAAGCTCATGAATCTGGTAGAGGGAAAGGAGGAAAGCCGAAAATGTACGGAGAAGTCATAATAACAGGTATCATTGTCAGTATCGTTTTTTCGTATTTCACGTCGCTTTCTCCTGCCGGGCTCATTGTACCCGGGTATATTGCGCTGAATATAGGCTCCCCGATCAAGATACTTTTGACCTTTGCCGTGGCTTTTATCACGTTGGGCATATACAAGATTATTTCACGCTTTACCATTCTGTACGGGCAGAGACGTTTTGCCCTGTTGGTAATCATTTCAATCTGCGTAAGCTGGCTTGTGACGCTGCTTCCATTGCCTGTCGCCAATGTCAGCGTGATTGGATACCTGATTCCCGGGATTATCGCAAAGGACTGCGAGAGGCAGGGAATACTCAAAACCGTCCTGTCGCTGGCGGCAGCGGCCGGAATTACTGTTCTGATTTGCCTGCTGCTGGGAGCCAAATTACTCTGATGGTAATCAAAAAACGGGAAAAAAGAATCCGGGTAATGCTGCTTTTGATGCTGCTCGTTACGGCGTCGGGGCTTTTGCTCGCTTATTTTACCTCGTCCGTGACTGAAAAGCCGCTGTATAATACGGCGGTAAACGCCGCCCGAAAAATGAGCGCCTGCATGGAAGAAATCGCGGCCGAAAAAGCGCGGCGCGGGATAGAAATTCCGCCGGAGGATATTTTTTCTACCGGTCTGATAGGAGAAGATTATAACGACATCACCACCACGAGCGGAGACCTCGCGGCAAAGCGCACGAGCGCGAATCCCGATATGGCGTCCATGATGGTCTTTATGCTGGATGAAGCCGGCATAAAGGCCGGAGACACTGTCGGCTGCAATTTCTCCGGGTCGTTCCCGGCACTTAATATTGCCACTGTCTGCGCCTGCGATGCGATGGGAGTCAGGGTCGTTTATATCTGCGCCTGCGGCGCTTCTACATGGGGAGCAAACAATCCCGGTCTTTCATTTCCGGAAATGGCGGACGTTTTGTACAAAAAAAACCTGATATCCGCTCCGCCGGTTCTGGTAACCCCGGGCGGAGGCAAGGACACCGGCAGCGGCCTTGATCCGGAGCTGTTTTCGGAGGTCTGGGAGAGGGCGGAGGCTCTCGGCTATCCCACGCTCACGGAAGAGGATTTTGAAAAAAACGTGCTTGCCAGAAAGGCGGTGCTGGACGCGTATGATATTGACTGTTTTGTCGCGGTGGGAGGGCACCTGGCGTCTCTCGGACGCGGAGATGTGGTCTATCTGCTGGGTCAGGGCATAATTCGAGAGGAAGTAGGTTTTACAAATGAAAAAAGCGGACTGGTCGAAAGGTACTTAAATGGAGGCACTCCCACCATCCTTCTTCTCAATATCAAAAAGCTTGCGGCGGACTACGGACTGCCCTTTGATCCGGTAAAACAGGCAGAGGTCGGAACAGCCGGATTGTACTATGAAAAGACGTATAACAAGGCGGTTCTGATAACAGCCCCGGCGGCCTTTTTGTGCCTGCTTATTTTATTTAAAAAACCGCATAAAAAGAGCGAATAAAATAACATAAAACGTCATAGAAATGTTGAAAAATAAGCAAATAAAATATAGAAACAAAGTGCCCTTTTTGCTATAATAATGCTGGATTGGGATATTGTCTAATAATAGGAGAATAAACTATGGCAGAACAAGAAAAGAATAAGAAAAAGAAAGGCTGGTTATTCCTGCTTCTCGGAATTATTCTGGCGGCAGGCGTTGCCACTGTCCTTGCTTTGACTCTGGGAAAAAACAATCCCGGTCCCGGCGGCCCGGGTGATGACCTTCAGAGGTCAGCAGAGGAAATTGCTCTTGCCGAAAAGCTCGCGGCCGAGGGCAGCGACACCATCTCTATAGATCACGACATAGAGATAGTCGGTACGCTCGTCGTTTTCGGGGACAAGACCCTTACCGGAAACGGACGTATTATCTCAAAAGGCTCCGGAGAGTACGTCATCACTCTCGGCGAGGGGGCTGTGCTAAACCTCGACGGCCCTTCTGTAGAGAGCGAAGAAGGCGGTGCCACGAACGGCATCTACGTTTCGGAGACCGCGTCATTTAATCTGCTTTCAGGCAGTGTCAGAAATCTGGTCGGACACGGCGTCCGCAATCTCGGCGCTGCCCGTATTCTGGGCGGAACGATTTCAGAAGTCGGTACAAACTGGCTCATGGTCGATTCCGGTTCTACAGTAGAGATGAAGGCCGGCACATTCTCTGATGCCGGAGAGGCCGGAGTTCTGATTGGCTCCAGCGCCACGTTCACATACGGCGGAGAAGCTGTTATGGACGGCTCCGTAGACAACCTGGTCTACAACCTCGGAACCTTTACCGCCGATGGCGGAAAGTTCCTCGGAAATCTTGATTATGCACTTTACAACAACGGCATCATGGACATCAAAAACGTCGTCTTCGAAGAGTCCGAGATTCTCGGTCCGATTCACAACGGAGAGGACGGAGTCATGACCGTTTCGTCCGTCACCATGAAGGACAGCGAGACGGACTTTATTTTCAACGAAGGAGACCTGACCCTCACCGACGTAACATTCGGCAACTGCAACAACCAGGCCATTGAGTGCGCCTACGGCAATATCAGGATGCAAAACATCACTGCCGGAAAGATAGGCGGGAACTTCCTTCTCAGCCGCAAATCAAAGGCTGTCATCGAGAATCTTACCATAGAGACCGTTGGCTCGGATATCGTTTACAACCGCGCCAGCGACCTTCAGTTAAAGACTCTCAGATGCGGCGATGTGGGCGGCAGCGCCTTCTTTAACGATTTCCTTACTTCCAAATCCACTGCCGGAGCCGGTGACGTCACTATTGAGGACTTTGAAATAGGTCACGTCATGGTAAACGGCATCCGCTCAAATGGCGGAAAAGTTCTCTTAAAGGACGGCGTCTTTGATATCTGCGACGGACACGGCGCTTACGCCAAGGACGGCGAGTTTACATGCGACAGCGTCACCTTCAAGGGCTCGGCGGTAGGCAGAGCCGTCGTTCTGGTAGGCTACAACACCAACACCGAAACAGTGGCCGTCTTCCGCAACACCACCATTACCGGCGGCGCGAGAGGACTCCAAAATCACGCTATAGTCACGTGGGAGTCCGGAACCATCTACGGCAACAAATCCTCCGGAAAAATCAATATCGGAGCCGGCGTCAAAAACTCCGGACAGTTCACCATGCTGGGCGGAACCATCCGCGACAACCGCGCAAAATCCAGCGGCGGCGGCATTTACAATGAAGGAACTCTCATTGTAAAGGGCGGCACTATCAAAAACAATTCATCCGAACAGTCCGGCGGCGGTATCAGAAACTCCGTCAAGGGTACGGTCAAAGTCTCCGGCGGATTGATTTACAACAACACCGCGAAGAGCTACGGCGGCGGCATTGCCAGCGCCGGAAGGCTCACCTTCTCCGGCGGCACGGTTTCTTACAATTCGTGCGCCAAGAGCGGCGGCGGTATCGCTATCACGGGCGACACCACCGGAAAACAGAAGGGCGCGGGCGTCGGATATCTCACCGGCGGTACCGTAAAGAACAACAAATCCACCGCTTCGGGCGGCGGCGTATATCTCGGCTCATCCGCTCAGTACGGCTCGCTGGAAGGCGTCAAGATTAAGAATAACAAGACCTCCGACAATACGTCCGGCGGCGGCGTCTCGTCCCTCAGCAAGCTCTATATCTACAAGGGTACCGTAATCACCGGCAACAAGTCCGGCACCTACGGCGGCGGTGTCTATAACAGCATCACCAAAGACGGCACAAAGCACGGCACTATGTACATAAAGGGCGGCACCATCACCGGCAATACCGCCGGCTCAAAAGGCGGCGGAGGCGTTTACAACCGCGGCGTTATGACCATCAGCGGCGGCACCATAAAGAACAATTCTATAGTAGAAAACGTCAACGGAAAATCCGTTTACAACAGCGGAGATCTGACCATCACCGGCGGTACCTACGATGGCCTCAGCGCAAAGCCTTATGACGTTTATTCTTACAAGGGCAGCGTCAGCATAAAGGGCTCGCCCAAGCTCGGCTCGCTTTACAAGGCCGCCTTGTCCGACACCTACATCAAGGGCAAGATTTCCGTTGATAAGAACATCAAGTACTATATGACCAGATATACCGTCGGAACGCAGGCGTTCAAGGGCAAAACCGCCGACATAAAGGCGGGTAAAGCCAAGTTTGAAATAAAGGACGTTGTCACCGCTTACATTCCGGGCGCGTCGGACAAGACCACCAAATACGTCAACAACAACGGCGTTATCACCAGAAACGGCGTAGACCTTAACGCGCAGGAGGCAATACTGCTTGACAGCGACGGAAACGAAATCCTGAGAGGACTGCTTTCGACGGTTGTTTCGGAGGCTGCCGACGGCGACACTATTAAAATTATTTCCGACGCGGTGGTTGACGAGTCCCTCACGCTTTCGTACTTCTCGTCGACAGCCTCAAACGAGGGCAAGTCAAAGACTATCAACATCACCGATGACGGAAAGCCCCATACCATCTCCATCGCTTCCGGAGATGAGGCGGCGTTCTATATCGCTTCTTCCGCCGGCGGCGGAAAGGGAAAACCGAGCGACAGCGGCTACTACAAGACGTATGTGACTGTCAATCTCAGCGGCAACGGTCTGACATTCAAGGGAACAGAGGATATGCATTCGGCGGCCTTCTTCGTCAGCGGCCCCGCTACTTTTAACGTGACCGGCAACGTCAGATTTGAAAGCCTCAGAAACCTGGGTGGCTGGGATCAGGACGAAAACGGAGATTATCTTGACAAGCCCACTCACTCCTCCGGAAACAACGGCGGCGCAATCAGCACGGGAGCGAATTCGGTGCTCAATATCACCGGAGCCACGTTTACAGACTGCGGAACTTCGAGAGGCGGCGCGATTTACTCAAACGGCAAGACCCTAATCAAGAACTGCGCCTTTGAGAATAATACTACCGAAGACGTAGCGTATTTGAAAGGCGGCGCGAGCGCTGTGACCGCCGGAAACGGAGCGGCCGTCTATGTGACCAGTACCGGCGACGTGACCGCTATAAACTGTACGTTTACCGACAACGAGGCCGTAAACGGCGGCGCAATCTATGTCTTCGGCGGAAAACTCACTGTCAAAAATTCCGTATTCAAAGACAACAATGCAAATGACGCCGGCGGCGGACAGGCCATCTATGTAACCAACAAATCAGCCGAAGGTGATTCACCTGCGGTATACGGCTCTGCGGTTCTCTCCGGTATTACCGTTTCCGGCAGCGGAGAAGACAGATACGGTATTCTCCAGAAATCAGGCGCCTCGCTTACGGTTTCCGGAAAGATGGTAGTCGACAGCATCAACGTTTCCGATACGCTTAATCTCGGCGGCGCTCTTACGAGCGGCTCTGACATCTGGTTCCAGATGCCTTCGGACAAATACCTGCCCGGAGAAATTGCTGTGACGGGCAGCGGCATAGCCGAGTCCTATACATACCTTAGGGTCAACAACGAAATGCTGACCGTCAACGCGAAGGGCATTCTTGAAGGAGAACTTGCCGTCGCGCAGATAGGCGACAATCTGTACGCTACCTTTGACGAGGCCCTCGCGGCCGCTATGGACGGCGATACCATCATGATGCTGATGGATGCCGGTCAGAACAATGCCTCTGACGCCACTGCCAATGTAAACCACAATATTACGATAGATCTGGCCGGACACAAGGTCTACGGCGAAGGAGCCCACTCCAGATCCATCATCAGAATTGCCGCGGGAGCGGAGCTTACCATTAAGGACAGCGTCGGCGGCGGCAAGATGGTTAACCTTGCAGGCAAGAACAATTCGGGCGGCGTTATCAGCGTAAACGGCGGCACCCTGAACCTCGTTTCCGGAACGCTTACCGGAACGCTGACGGGCGTCAATGTCAACGCCAACAACGGCGGCGCGGTTCGCGTCCAGAGCGGTGGCACATTCAATATGAGCGGCGGTTCGATTGAGGACTGTGCAGCCACCAATGGCGGCGCCGTATTCCTCAACAACGCTACCTTCAATATGACCGGCGGCGAGATAAAGAACATCACTACCACATGTGCGACGTCCGGCGCGATTCATCCGAGAGGCGGAGCGGTAGTCAACATCAGCAAGAATGCTAAGATAGACTGCGACTTCTCTGTAGCTAACGTGGATGAAACCGGCACCGCGTGGTCGGGAAATCCCGGAACCATAGTTCTCTCGGGCGGCTACTACAAGACCAATGAATTTACGCAGTTCCTTGCGGACGGATATTCCTTCGTTCCTGACACTTCCGTTTCGGGTTACTCCTATACGGTAGCCACCGAAAACGAAGCGAAGATCGGCAGCACGATGTATGCTTCCGCCGCGGAGGCATTTGCGGCGGCACAGGACGGCGACACGGTAGTCCTCCTCAGAAACGCGGAGATAGACACCTCCTCGGGTTCCGTGAGCGTCACAAAGAACGTCACTTTAGATCTCGCCGGCTATAACCTCACGTCTGTCGGCGAAAAGGCTTTGTTCAGTGTCAGCGGAACGCTTAACGTGACAGACTCCGACGGAAAGGGTTCCATTATTCCTTCAGCGGACGCGACTGAAGCGCGGTTTGCCATTGTATCCGGCACTCTTAATCTCAAGAACGCCGCGATAAACGGCGGCGGCAGCGAAGCCGCAAAGGGAGCGATATCCGTAAGCGGTACTGTGAATATGCAGGGCGGCACGCTGAGCGGCTTTACGGCCACAGGCGGAGCCGGAGCGGTTTCGGTGGAGTCCGGCGGACACTTCAGAATGACCGGCGGAACGGTTACCGGTAACAGCTCCGCGGCCGGTTCGGCCGATATTAACGCGGCGTCCGGCACCACCACCCTCGAAAAGAACGATGCCGCGATTCTCATAAGCGGCGGCACAGTAGAGGCTACATTGTCAAAGGCCGGAACCTATATCGAGGACGGCTGCTTCTCGCAGGCCGCGCTGGATTCCTTTGACGACCCCGCCACCGTAATCGCGGGCGGCCACTACAAAGCGCCGGTCATCAATACCGCGGAAGGAGTGGAGTGCGTCGAGGATACCGAAACGGCCGGATATCCTTACAAGGTTGCCGCGCCTGAGTACGTACAGCCCGGCGGTACCGAAGGAAAGGACATCGAAGAAATCGACCCGTTCGATTGATTCTTTACAAAAAGCTTTAGTTACTACGTGCCCGTCACATCTTCGTGGCGGGCTTTTAAGGAAAAAGTATGGACAAAAACATTTTATTCATTAACGCCTTATTAAAAGAACACGGACTGCCGCAGGAGTATTTCATAAAAGAAGAAAGCGGACAGGAAAACGGTTCTGACCTTTTCGCCTCTCCCGATAAAGAAGACAAAAAAGCCTTTCTTGCCGAGTCCGATTTTGTCTGCGAGCATACGGGAGAGCTTGTCAGGATAGGAAAACTCACAGAGTATATCAGAAACCTCGAGCCGGACGAATACGGCGGCGTTATCATACTCACCGAAAAAAACAACGTCAGGTATCACGCTGCGTTCGCGTCTTTTATATTCTGCGACTGCTCCGCGCCAATTGTGTTTGTAGCGTCGGAAGCGGAGACATCTCAAAAGACCGTCAGACGCGCCATAAAGCTGATAGAGTCGGGCCTTGCCGGAAATGTGTATTATATCACCTGCGGCCCGGACAAAAAGCTTTGGCTGCGTACCGGCACCTCGGCAGACGGGGGATACAGAATTTTTTCAAAACAGAAAAACAACAAACAATTATTTAAACATTTCGAAAAGCTCTCTGAGAGCAGGTTTTTCTCCAGGGTTATTTTTATGAATACCGTAAAAGAACTGGACAGCAGCGTGCTCTTTGTCTGTGAGTACCCCGGCATGGAGTTTTCAAAGCTGCCGCTCTACGGCGTAAAGGCCGTGGTCTATAAAGGGCTTTCGACAGATACCGTACCGGAATATCTCGCATACGAATGCTACCGTCGCGGAGTCCCTGTTTATTCGGCGGATGGCATACTCCCGGAGGTTCTCTACGCCAAGGTTGTGACAGGCGTCTCAATCGGTTTTTCCGGCGATGATCTGGACAAATTCGTCAGCGAAGAAATCTGCGGAGAGTACTCTTTTTGATGAGTAGTATTACAAAATAGCAATTTACAAATCCAAAGCAAAGAGTTAATATTATTAAGCAACAGATTCAGATAATAAAGCGACTATAAAGGGGGGAAAATATGGGCAGAATAATCAGAACGGCAAAAGTCGGCAATGAGAATCAGAATGCCGATTGTGTCATCACCATCGAACCCGGCACCGGCGGAATAGAACTGGACTTTACCTCCACCGTCGAGATTCAGTACGGCGATGCGATGAAAGAAGCCATTTATGACGAGCTTTCAAAGTACGGCATAGACGACGCCCGCGTCACGGTCGTTGACAGAGGCGCCATAGACCCGGTTCTCAGAGCCAGGATGGAAGCCGTTATCAAGAGAGGAATGGAGGGCTGATTATGCGCAGATCTATGCTTTTTATTCCGGCAGCAAATCCCAAGCAGGTTATGTTCGCCGCCACGATGGGCGCCGATACGATTATCTTTGACCTCGAGGACTCCGTATCCCCCGCAGAGAAGGATTCCGCCAGGATTCTCCTCCGCAATCTTCTAAAGACTATGGACTACAGCAAAATAGAAGTCTGTGTCCGCGTCAATTCTCTTGATTCACCCTTCTGGCGCGAAGATCTCGAGGAAATCGTCCCCCTCGCTCCGGGTCTTATTATGACCCCCAAGATCGAGACCCCGGAGGACGTTCTCGTTTTTGACAAAGCCATATCCGAATTAGAAGAAAAAGCCGGCCTCGAAAAGGGCGGCATCGGACTCGTTCCGTTGATTGAGACCGCGAAGGGCATTGAAAATTCTTACCTCGCGGCCACCGCTTCTCCCAGAGTAAAGGCCATGCTGCTAGGCGGAGAGGACTATACCGCGAACCTCCGTTGCAAGCGCACAAAAGAGGGCAATGAAATAGATTATGCCAGAAAACGTATAGTAAACGCCGCGAGAGCCGCGGGGATAGAAATATACGACACGCCGTTCACCGACGCGCACGACGATCTGGGCATTATCCCGGACGCCGAATATGCCCGCAGCCTCGGCTTTACCGGAAAATCCGCCATCAGTCCCCGCCACGTGGACGCCATCAACGCGGCCTTTTCACCTTCACAGGCCGAAGTTGACTATGCCTATGACGTTCGCGACGCCCTTGCCGAAGGAAAAGCAAAAGGGCTCGGCGTAGTGGCTCTCCGCGGAAAAATGATTGACAAGCCCGTGGAGATACGCGCGATGCAGACTATTGCCATCGCGGAAGAATTAGGAATAGAAAGGAGCCCGAAGGAAGATGATTAACAAAATAGTAGACAGCATTCCCGAGGTCATCAAAAAGGCCGGACTCAGGGACGGAATGACCATTTCCTTTCATCATCACCTCCGCAACGGCGATTACCTTCTCAATATGGTTCTGGAAGAGGCCGCGAAACAGGGCATAAAGGATCTCACCCTGCACGCCTCGTCCATTTTCGAGTGCCACGAGCCGCTTATTGAGCACATCAAAAACGGCGTCGTGACAAAAATTCTCTGCAACTACATGTCAAAAACCGTCGGTACGGCGATAGCCTCCGGCATTATGAAAGAACCGGTCGTTTTCCGTTCACACGGAAGCCGCCCCGGCGATATCTGCAACGGCAAGACTCATATTGATATCGCTTTCATCGGCGCGCCCGCTTCCGATGATATGGGAAACTGTACCGGCAGGCGCGGCAAGACGCGTTTCGGTTCCATGGGTTATGCCATGGCTGACGCGGAGCATGCCGACACCGTGGTTATTATCACTGACAACCTTGTCGAATACCCCATGCCCGGCGCTTCCATTACCGAGGACTACGTTGATTATGTAGTACCCGTCGAGTCCATCGGCGACCCCGAGGGCATTATGTCCGGCACCACGTCCATCACGCGCGACCCTGTCAGACTGCGCATGGCGCAGATGGCGGTTCGCTGTATCGAGGCGGCGGGACTGCTTGAAGACGGCATGAGCTTCCAGACCGGCGCGGGCGGCGCCACTCTGGCCGTTTCCGTTTACCTGAAAGAACGCATGCTTCAAAAGGGCGTGGTCGGTTCTTTCATAGTGGGCGGCATCACGTCTTATTCCGTCGATCTGCAAAAGAGCGGCTGCTTCAAAGCTCTGCTCGACGTTCAGTCCTTTGACACGGACGCGGCGGCGGATCTTGAGACAAACCCCGCTCACATAGAGGTTTCCGGACGCAGATATGCTTCCGCGGTAGCCAAATCCTCATGTATGACCGGACTTGACTGCGCGATGCTGGGCGCCACGGAAATAGACGTGGATTTCAACGTCAACGTTCACACCGATTCCACCGGCTATATCATGGGCGGTTCCGGCGGCCACACCGACATCGCGGAGCAGTGCCGCATGGCAGTAATCATCGCGCCGCTTTTCAGAAACCGCCTGCCTATTATTCTCGACCATGTGAGAGTAGTCTCCACGCAGGGCAAATATGTTGACGTGCTCATCACCGAGAAGGGTGTTGCCGTCAATGAAAACGTCATAAAAGAAAATCGCGTGCCGGATCTGAAACAAAAATTCATCGACGCCGGTATTCCCGTCGTGGATATTCACGAGCTTAAGGCAATGGCGGAGCAGATCTGCGGAGTTCCCAAGACCGCGCCTAAGGGCGATCGCATTGTGGCCGAGGTGCTTGGACACCGCGGAGAGCACGTAGACTACATCTATAATGTTCCTCAGAGGTGAAGCGGCGGAATGAGAGAAATTAAATCGGAAGAATTAACCTCGGTTATCAAAAGGCTTTGCAAAGAGGCCTGTTATTATCTGCCACGTGACGTGCGGGATTGCATAGAGCAAAACAGGGAGCAGGAGCCCTGGGCGCCGGCGCGGGAGATTCTTGACAAGATCATAACTAATTATCATATCGCGGAAGAAGACTCCGTTCCAATTTGTCAGGACACCGGCGTGGCCTGTGTGTTTCTCGACGTCGGTCAGGATGTACATATTGCCGGCAATATAGAAGAAGCCGTAAACCGCGGCGTTTCGGAAGGGTACACGGAGGGTTTTCTTCGCAAGAGCGTCGTTTCGGATCCGATAGAGCGTAAAAACAGCGGCGACAATACCCCTGCCATGATTTATTACAATATCGTTCCGGGAGACCGCGTCACCGTTACCGTAGCGCCAAAGGGCTTTGGCTCCGAAAACATGAGTCAGATAAAAATGCTCAAACCCGCGGACGGTCTGGAAGGCGTCAAGAAATTTATCCTCAAGGTCTGTGAGGACGCGGGCCCCAATCCCTGTCCTCCCGTCATTGTGGGGGTCGGAATCGGCGGAACCTTTGACAAAGCCGCCTATATGGCCAAAAAAGCGCTGCTGCGCCCATTGGATCAGCCAAATCCGGACAAATTCTACGCCGACCTGGAAGAAGAATTAAAAGAAAAAATCAACGACATGGGCGTGGGACCCCAGGGGTTCGGCGGAAAGACCTACGCGCTGCAGGTCAATATCGAGCATTACGCTACCCACATAGCGGGTCTTCCCGTGGCCGTCAATATTCAGTGCCACGTAGCCAGACACAAGACGGAGGTGATATAAATGGCAAAACAGATTACCATGCCGCTCACTCCCGAAACCGCGAAAACGCTCAGAGCGGGAGACAGCGTAGAAATCACCGGCGTTATCTATACCTCCAGAGACGCGGCGCACAAGAGATTCTGCGAAGCGCTGGACCGCGGAGAGCAGCTTCCGGCTGATTTTCGCAATTCAGTAATATACTTCGCGGGGCCGGCACCGGCTCAGCCCGGTCAGCCCATCGGCTCGGTCGGACCAACTACCTCATACCGCATGGATCCGTATTCACCGCGCATGATTCGTGAAGCGGGACTGACAGGCATGATCGGCAAGGGAAAACGCAGCCCCGAGGTAGTCGAAGCCATGAAAGAACGCGGAGCCGTTTATTTCGGAGCCATCGGCGGGTGCGCCGCTCTGCTCGCGAAATGTGTCAAAAAGGCAGAAGTCATCGCCTATGAAGACCTGGGCGCGGAAGCAGTCCGCCGTCTCGAAGTCGAAAATCTTCCCGTCACCGTTATCATCGACTCGGAAGGAAACAATCTGTACGAAATGGGCAAAGCCCGTTATTTAGCTTCAAAAAACTCATAAATCAAGGAGCTGTTATGGACATGAAAACCATCATCATCGGCGTTATCGGAAACGACGTTCACGCGGTCGGAAACAAAATTATGTACCGCGCGTTTACAGACGCGGGATTTAACGTCATCAATCTCGGCGTTACGGTCTCGCAGGAGGAATTCATCAACGCCGCCATCGAATCCAATGCCGACGCGATCCTCGTTTCGTCACTTTACGGACAGGGAGAGCTCGACTGCCGCGGAATGCGTGAAAAATGCGAAGAAGCCGGAATTCCCGACATACTTCTTTACGTCGGCGGAAATATCGTTATCGGAAAGCAGGATTTTGACAAAGTCGAAAAACGCTACAAGGCCATGGGATTTGACCGTGCCTTCCCTCCGGGAACCGACCCCGAGGTGGATATCGAATGCCTGAAGGAAGACCTTAAGATTGGCGAATAATAATGAAACCTGTATTACTGATTGATTTCGGGAGCACATATACAAAGGTCACGGCGGTCGACGTCGAAGAAGAAAAACTTCTCGGCACGGCGGCTTCCTTTACCACGATCTTCACCGACATAAACGAAGGTCTTAACGACGCTGTCAGGAAACTCGAAGAAAAGACAGGAAAGCTGGATTTTTCAGAGCGTTACGCCTGCTCGTCAGCCGCCGGAGGACTAAAGATGATTTCCAGCGGCCTTGTTCCCGAGCTCACCGCGGAGGCCGCGAAGATGGCTTCGCTGGGCGCCGGCGCGAAAGTAATAAAGGTTTATTCTTTCAAACTGACCGAAGACGACGCCGATGAAATCAGGGCGGCGAAGCCGGATATAATGCTGCTCGTGGGCGGCACCGACGGCGGAAACAGCGACTGCATTCTGCATAACGCGGGCGTCATAGCGGGAATAGAGGATCCTTTCCCCGTTATTATCGCCGGAAACCGCAGCGCCGCGAGAGAGTGCGAGCGTATTCTTTCGCCCACGCACAAGGCTTATATTTGCGAAAATGTAATGCCGAAATTCGATCAGCTCAATATCCTGCCCACCCAAAAGCAGATCAGAGATATTTTCCTCGAAAGGATAATAACGGCGAAAGGCCTTTCAAAGGCGTCCGATCTGATTTCGGGTATAGTAAATCCCACCCCCGCCGCCGTAATGCGCGGAATAAAACTGCTGGCGGAGGGCACAGGGGACGAGCCGGGTATAGGCGAGCTTCTGGCCGTTGACGTAGGCGGCGCAACGACAGACGTTTACACTGTCTGCGACGGACGTCCCACAAAGGGAAATACTGTTTTCAAGGGACTTCCCGAGCCGTATGAAAAGCGCACCGTCGAAGGCGACATAGGCATGAGATACAGCATAAAAGGCATCGTTCTCGCTTCCGGAATAGAGAAGATATCCGAACTGTCCGGCATTCCGGCGGACAGGTGTGAAGAAATGATAGAGCACCTCGCCGGGCATACGGACGAGGTTCCCACGTCGGACGAGTGGGAACGGCTCGATTACGCGCTGGCCTCTATGGCGATAGATACCGCCGTGGACAGGCACGCCGGGCATATCACCGAGGCCTACACGCTGATGGGTCTCAGCTTCATCCAGCACGGCAAGGATCTCAGCAATATCCACCGCATCATAGTCACCGGAGGCAGCCTGATCCACACCCGTAGGACGGACGAAATAGCGGCGCACGCGCTCTACTGCGCCCGGTCGCCTTATTCGCTCAGGCCTGTCCGCGCTGACATACTGGTCGACCGCAGCTATATCATCGCCGCAATGGGATTGCTCTCGGAGCACTATCCGAAGGCCGCGCTGCGCATTATGAAAAAAGAACTCGAACACCTGGGGACGGTCATCAGTCCGGATCTGGGCTCTCAAAGAGAAGACAAAGGTTTTATTCCGGACGCCGGCCCCGGCCAGTGTCACGGATTTTAATAAAAAATCTGGAGGAGATTTTTAATGGAAATCAGAAACAGGAAGTTATCTGAAGCCGAATTTGAGGCGGAAAGAAAAGAGGTGCTCGCCACCTGGCATACCGGCAGAGAGGTTGATCTGGACGACGCTTTTGAGTATCAGAAAAAGCTCACGGGCAATCTTCGTTTCGGCCACAAGCTGCTTGAGGCCAAAAAAGAAAAGAGAACCCTGGTGCAGCCCCGTGCCGGCGTTCCGGTGCTCGCGGAGCACATAAAGCTCATGCAGTATCTTGAAAAATACGGTCACGTGGATCTGCTTCCTTCCACGATAGACTCGTACACCCGTCTGAACAGCTACGAAAAAGCTGAAGAGGGTATCAGAGCGTCCATCAACGAAGGCCGCGCCCTCATGAACGGTTTTCCCGCAGTCAATCACGGCGTTTATAAATGTCGCCACCTGATTGAGTCCGTCAAGACCCCCATTCAGGTCCGTCACGGCACGCCCGACGCCAGACTGCTGGCGGAGATCACTTATGCCGCGGGCTTCACCTCCTACGAGGGTGGCGGGATTTCCTACAATCTCCCCTACTGCAAAAAGATCCCGCTGGAGCATACTATCAAAACCTGGCAGTACGTCGACCGCCTGACCGGTCTTTATGAGGAAAACGGCATTTCCATAAACCGCGAGCCCTTCGGACCGCTTACGGGCACACTGGTTCCTCCCTGTATTTCGCACGCCGTCGCCGTTATCGAGGCGCTTTTGGCGGCTGAACAGGGCGTAAAGAACATAACGGTCGGCTACGGGCAGTGCGGAAACATCACCCAGGACGTCGCGGCCATTCAGACGCTTCAGGAGCTGACCGAGGATTATCTCGATATGTTCGGCTTCCATGATGTGGAGGTTACCACCGTTCTTCACGAGTGGATGGGCGGCTTCCCGGAGGACGAGGCTCAGGCCTTCGGCGTTATTTCGCTCGGCGCGGCCTGCGCAGGTCTCTCAAAAGCCACAAAGGTTATTGTCAAGAGCCCTCACGAGGCCGTCGGCATTCCCACAATGGAAGCCAACGCTCAGGGCTGCCGCTGCACAAAGCAGGTCATCAACATGCTTTATGAGCAGGAGTATTCGGCAAAGGATCTCGAGGTCGAAAAATACATGATCAAACGCGCCACCCGCGCCATTCTCGAAAAATGCTACGAGTTGGGCGACGGGGACTGGGCGCTGGGAGCCTGCCGCGGCGTTGAGACAGGAGCGCTCGACGTTCCTTTCGCGCCTTGCGCCGCCAATGCCGGTCTGATGCTTCCCGCCCGCGACAATGAGGGCGCCGTCCGTATTCTTGACTGCGGAAACCTTCCTTTCAATCAGGAGACAAAGGATTTCCACCGCAGAAAGATGGAGGAACGCGCAAGATTTGAAAATCGTCCCGTCCACTTCAATATGGTTGTTGACGATATTTATGCCATCGGCCGCGGACGCCTTGTGGGCCGCCCCGGAATCAGAGAGGATGAATTATAATAATCACATAAAGGAGATATGAAATGAAGATAGTAGACGTAATTTGTTCACCCGGACGCACAGGTTTTTATTTTGACGATCAAAGGGCCATCAAAAAAGGCGCGGGACACGACGGCGTGTTCTATGTGGGCGATACCGTAACAGAGGGCTTTACCCAGGTTCGTATGCCCGGTGAAGCTATTTCCGTACAGATTATTCTTGAGGACGGACAGGTTGCTTTCGGCGACTGCGCCGCCGTTCAGTACTCCGGCGCCGGCGGAAGAGATCCGCTGTTTCTGGCAAAGGATTTCATTCCCGTTATAGACAAATATATTAAGCCCACGCTTGTCGGCAAAGAGGCGGAGAACTTCCGTAAGCTCGCCGCCGATATGGAAGCCATTCAGGTGGACGGAAAGAGGCTCCATACCGCTATTCGCTACGGTGTGTCGCAGGCTCTGATCGACGCGGTGGCCAAGGCTCATCACAAGCTTATCTGCGAGGTTGTCGCGGAGGAATACGGCTGCGAGGTTTCCGAGACACCCATAGACATATTCACCCAGTCCGGCGACGATAGATACGACGGCGCCGACAAGATGATTATCAAAGGCGCTCAGGTTCTGCCTCACGCTCTTATCAATAACGTAGAGACAAAGCTCGGACCCAAGGGCGAGATTCTTGAAAAATACGTGGAATGGCTGCGCAACCGCATTCTTCAGTGGAGATCTTCAGATGATTACTGCCCTGTTTTCCATATTGACGTATACGGCACGATAGGCGCCGTGTTCGGAAACAACAACTACACCGCCATGGCCGATTATATTCAGAAGCTTGAGGAGATTGCAAAGCCTTTCAAACTCCGTATTGAAGGTCCCATGGACTGTGACAGCGACCGTGAGACACAGATGGAAGCGCTGGCAGGGCTTACCGCGGAGCTCGACCGCCGCGGCTCGACCGTGGAGCTGGTCGCCGACGAGTGGTGCAACACCTTTGAGGACGTAAAACTGTTTACAGACAATCACGCCGGTCACATGGTCCAGATAAAGACCCCGGATCTTGGCGGCATCAACAATACGATAGAAGCCGTTCTCTACTGCAAGGCTCACGGCATGGGCGCCTACCAGGGCGGCACCTGCAATGAGACTGACCGTTCGGCTCAGGTTCTTACGCAGTGCGCGCTGGCCACCCGGCCCACACAGATCCTTGCAAAACCCGGTATGGGCGTTGACGAAGGCTATATGATCGTCTATAACGAGATGCAGCGCGCCCTTGCCATCCTAAGGGCCAAAAAGCAGAAATAAAACTTCATTTATACGCAATGATATTAAAAGACCCGAGCCGTGGTATTTGCGGTTCGGGTCTTTTCGCGGAATAACCGTTTAAGATTATTTCTGTGAAAGCAGATCCCTGATTTCGGTGAGAAGCTTTTCTTCGTTGCTGGGCTCGGGAGCGGCAGCTTCTTCTTCCTCTTTCTTTTTCTGAAATGCGTTGAGGAACTTGACGATGAGGAAGAGCACGATGGCGGTGATGATAAAGCTGATGATGGCCATCAGAACTGCGCCAAAGTTAAAATACGCTCCGTTTCCGATCCGGAAGGCCAGGGCGGTATCCAGATCGATATTGCCCATAATGAGGCCAAGGATAGGCTGAATCAGGTTGTCGATGATTGAGTTTACAATAGCTGTAAACGCAGCGCCGATAACGATGCCGATGGCCATGCTGACAGCGTTGCCTCTGACGGCAAACTCTTTGAACTCCTCAAAAAACTTTTTCATGTTACATCCTTTCCGGCGCTTCAAAACCGAGCAGATTTATGCACTGGCTCAGAACGCGCTCTGTGAGTTTTAACAGGGCGATATAGCCCGTTTTTTTATTTTCATCAGCTTCGGCCAGGATTTTTGTCTCGTGGTAAAAGCTGTTGAATGCATTGGATATTTCATAAATATACTGGCAGACGCGGTTTGGCGCATACTCCGTGCAGGCGCCCTCCAGAGCCTCGCTCATACGGGAGAGCAAAAGCTGCAGGGTCTTTTCGGAGGCGGAACCGGCCGGCAGAATCCTTTCGGCGGGTGATCCACCGTCCGCGGCGTACTTTTTGAGAATAGAATTAATCCTCACGATGGTGTAGAGAATATAAGGTCCCGTGTTACCCTCGAAGGAAACGAACCTCTCCAGGTCGAATATATAGTCCTTTGTGGGCTGGTTTGAAAGGTCTCCGTATTTTATTGCGGCAAGACCGATGAGCGCCGCATTTTTGCGGGCCTCATCAGGGTCAGTGTAGGGACTGCTTTCCATAATGCGCTCGTATACGGCCTCGTTGATATCGGCAATAAGCTGTTCGAGCCTCATTACGCCGCCCTCGCGGGTCTTGAAGGGCTTTCCGTCCTTGCCGTTCATCGTGCCAAAGCCGAGGAAATAGAGAAGAGTATCCTCACGTGCTATGCCGGATTTTTTGGCGGCGCGGAAGACCTGCTGAAAATGCATTCCCTGGCGTTTGTCTACTATATATACGATGCCGTCGGGGCTGTAGTCACGCTCGCGCTCCAGAAGAGTGGCGAGATCGGTGGTGGCATAGAGAGAAGCTCCGTCGGATTTTCTGATCAGGCAGGGAGGAAGCTCCTTGGCGTCACCGGGCTGAGCAACGTCAATGACGAGAGCGCCCTCGCTTTCGTGCGCGAAGCCGTCATCTATCAGGCGGTCTATCATATCCGGAATATATTTCTGAACGTCGCTTTCGCCCTTCCACAGGTCAAAATCCACGTCGAGATTGGCATAGTTCTTTTTGAGATCCGCGACGGAAATTCTGATGATGTGCTCAAACAGCGCCCTGTAGCCGGGTTCGCCGTACTGGAGCTTTGCGGTGGCCTCGTGTGCGGCGGCGGCAAACTCCGCGTCCTCTTTGGATCTGGCGCTGGCGGTGGGATAGATTTCTTCGAGGTCACTGATGGTAAAGGGCGCCTCCGACGGATACTGGTCGCTGTAATCAGAATCAAAATAGCAGAGATCGGGCATGCGGCGGCGTGTTTCCTCTATAATGAGCCCCATCTGGAGTCCCCAGTCTCCCAGGTGTACATCTCCGATGACCTCGTATCCGCAGAAACGGTAGATGCGCTTCAGCGCCTCGCCTATGATGGCGGAACGCAGGTGACCGATGTGCAGAGGCTTTGCCACGTTTGGTCCGCCGTAATCAAAGATATATTTTTTTCCTTTGCCGATCTGCTTTACACCCAGAGCGGGCTCAGCTGAAATCGCCGTCAGATGAGATGCAAGATATTCGGGAGAAACGTTGATGTTGATAAATCCGGGGGGTGCGACTGCGATATCGCCGATTACTTCTGCGGAGCCGGCCGCCTGTTTTACCTGTGCGGCGACATCCTCTGCGATAGCGAGCGGAGCTTTGTGATACTGCTTTGCGGCCGCCATGGCGCCGTTGCACTGATATTCACACAGATCGGGTCTGTTTGAGATGCCGACGCGCGAAAACGACGGGTCGTATCCAGCTTTTTCAAAGGCTTTTTCAAGTATTTCAGTCAGTATTTCGGATATGTCTTTCATGAATCCCCGTCCTTTTGTCTGCTTCAAATAATTATATAGCAAATCCGGCGTTTTGGCATTATTTTTTTTCGGAAAACTTACGCGGGAGCACGGATAATAATTGTCAAAACGGGACGTACGGGGCTTGAATGCGGCGACGGAAACGGCTATAATGCCATAGGCAATTAATCAGAAAAAAGGGATAGTAACAATGTCAGCCGAAAGAGATTTCACAAAAGGCTCTATAGTCAAAGGAATGATAAAATTTGCGCTGCCTGTACTCGCGGCGTCGCTCCTTCAGTCTGCCTACGGCGCGGCGGATTTGCTCATTGTAGGGCATTTCGGGGATTCGTCCAGCGTTTCCGCCGTCGGTTCGGGCAGCGAGATAATGTATCTTGTCACATTTATTATATTCGGGCTGACCATGGGCGCTACCGTTTTGATTGGACAGCGCATCGGAAGCGGGGACTATGATAGCGCAGGGGCAGCGGTTGGCGCCGCGTGCGCTCTGTTTATCGTTGTCGGCATAATTCTGACGGCGTTTATGGAGCTGATTGCGCAGCCGATGTGCCGCCTTATGCAGGTTCCAGAGCAGGCAATGGAAAAGGCTCTGCAGTATGTCCGCATCTGTTCCGCCGGCGTGGTGTTCATTACGGCCTACAACGTCATCAGCGGTATTTTCCGCGGCATAGGAAATTCAAAGCTCCCGATGATTTTCGTGGCCATCTCCGCGACCGCCAACGTGATAGGAGATTTGATTCTGTGCGGCATATTCAAGATGGATGCCGCCGGAGCCGCCATAGCCACCATTGCTGCGCAGGCGCTTTCCGTGGTTCTCTCCCTCGTGATAATATCGCATCAGAAGCTGCCGTTCAGATTCAGAAAAAGCAGCATTTCACTAAAGACGCGCGACGTCAGAACCATATTAAAGCTCGGCGTGCCGCTCGCGCTGCAGGACGCACTCGTCCACCTGTCGTTTGTAGCGATATTCGCGTTTGCCAATACGTTCGGGCTCGAAGCCTCGGCAGGATACAGCGTGGCGTCCAGACTGACCGGCTTTATGATGCTGATTCCGTCTGCGGTAGGCGCCAGCGTGACCGCCGTAGTCTCACAGAACGTGGGAGCCGGCAAATACGACCGCGCGAAAAAGGCGCTTTTCAGGATGATTATTATCGGGACGGGGCTCGGAATTGTTATATGCCTGCTCAGCTTTTTCTTTGCGCCGCAGCTTTCCGCCATATTCACGGAGGACGCGGATGTCATCGCCCAGTCCGCGCTGTGCATCACCGGTTTTTGCTGGGACGGGATTCTGACCAACGCATTGTTTGCGTATTCGGGCTTTTTCAACGGTCACGGTAAAACGACGGCGGTTATGGTCGAGGGAGTATCCTCGGCGCTGCTGGTGCGTCTGCCGCTGACATGGTTTTTCTCAGTGCAGAGCTGGGGCTCGCTTTTCTGGCTTGGTATTGCCACGCCTATTTCCACGGTGTACGGCATTATTTTATACCTTATTTATTACAGAATAATAAAAAAGAAAAACCCGGGTATGTGTTGACAAACAGAGCCCGAGGCTTTATTCTTTACATGCGGTTTTGACCGCGCCGCCGTCCGGATGGACGGCATCTACTAAAACGAAAGGGGAAACTACATGGACAGCAGTGGATCGTCTTCGGGTCGAAGTACTAAGCCGGGTCACTTGCGTGTGCCCGTGATTCCCGCTTTTTTCTGACGGCTTCAGCCTCAGTCTTTGACCCGTCATAAGATTTTCCTTGTTTGACCGCTAAAAATAAAAGTGCATCAAAAAATGCAGCTTGTTTTTGTGCGGCCGGACTATCTTTTATCAGAAAAGGAGAAAAATATGGCAGAGAAAAGCACAGTTTCCATCGCCAAAACGCTTGCAAAGCTTCTTGACGAAAAGAAATATTCAACCATCAAAGACATTCTCATCACCATGAATCCCGCAGACGTCGCCGCGGAGTTTGAGGACGTGGAGGTAGAGCGCATACCTCTTTTGTTCCGCCTGCTCCCGAAGGAACAGGCCGCGGACACGTTCGTCGAAACGGATCCGGAATTTCAGGAGCTGCTGATAAAGGGCTTCTCGGATTCGGAGTTGAAAGAGGTTCTGGATGAGCTCTACGTCGATGACGCGGTTGATATAGTAGAGGAAATGCCCGCCAACGTGGTACGCCGTATACTGGCCACCGCGGACCCCGAGATGCGCCGCGATATAAACGGAATCCTGCGTTATCCGGAGGATTCCGCCGGCTCCATCATGACTACGGAGTATGTTTCGCTCCGTCCTGCCATGACGGTGGGAGAGGCCATTCTACGCATCCGCCGCACCGGCATTGACAAAGAAACCATCTACACCTGCTATGTCACCAAAAACCGTTATCTGGAGGGCGTTCTGACGGTAAGGGACCTGCTGCTGGCACAGGACGACGACACCCTCATCAGCGACATCATGGAGACGAACGTCATTTCCGTCGGCACGCACACCGACCAGGAGGAAGTGGCGCAGATGTTCAAAAAATACGACTTTATGGCACTGCCTGTCGTGGATATGGACGGTCGTATGGTGGGTATCGTTACATTCGATGACGCCATGGACGTTTTGGAAGAGGAGACCACGGAGGATATCGAAATCATGGGAGGTATGAGCCCCTCCGAAAAGACATATCTTCACGCCGGACCTTTTGACCTCTTCAAACAGCGTATTCCATGGCTGATGCTCCTCATGGTTTCCGCCACATTCACCGGACTGATAATCAACAGTTTTGAATCCGCGCTGGCGGCGCAGGTGGTGCTGACAGCGTTTATCCCCATGCTGATGGACACGGGCGGCAATTCCGGCTCGCAGTCCTCGGTCACAATCATCAGAGCCATTTCGCTGGGAGAGGTGGAGTTCCGCGACCTGCCCGGTATTATATGGAAGGAAATCCGCACGGCAGTGCTCTGCGGCGTGGCCCTTTCGGCTGTCTGTTTTGCCAAAATAATGCTGGTGGACAAGCTCCTGCTGGGCAATGATCAGGTAACGTGGCTTGTGGCGCTGGTAGTCTGTATGGCTATCGCTGTCACCGTGGTCGTGGCAAAAATCATCGGCTGCACCCTGCCCATGCTCGCGAAAAAAGTGGGCTTTGACCCCGCCGTTATGGCATCGCCATTTATCACCACCATAGTCGACGCCCTTTCCCTCATAGTGTATTTTGCCATTGCAAAATCACTGCTGTTCGCTTAAACGGAGGTATTTATGAAAATCGTCGTGCTTGACGCCGAAACATTCGGAACGGATCTTGACCTGTCGCCTCTTTCCGGAGTCGGAGAGACCACGGTCTATCCCATAACGCCCGCAGACCTGGTCGCGGAGCGCATCTCGGATGCGGAGGTGGTAATAATTAATAAAGTGAAGCTGAACGAGACGAATCTCGCTGCGGCATCATCGCTGAAGCTGATTTGCATAATGGCCACCGGCTACGACAACGTGGACACCGCGTATTGCAGGTCGGCAGGAATAGCCGTCTGCAACGTCGTGGGATATTCCACGCACAATGTCGCGCAGCTTACAGTTGCGATGGTGATGTCGCTGATAAACCGCCTTCCGGAGTACACGGAGTTTGTCCGCTCCGGCGCCTACACCGCCTCCGGCATACCCAATAAGCTCGAGCCCGTGTATCACGAGATTTGCGGCAAGAAATGGGGCATAATAGGCTACGGCAATATCGGAAAGCAGGTGGGCAGAGTGGCAGAGGCCATGGGCTGCGAGCTGCTGGTCTATAAGCGCACTCCTGAGCCGGGCGCACCCTGCGTGGATCTGGAAACCCTCTGCCGCGAGTCGGACGTTATTTCCGTTCATACGCCGTTGAACGACGGGACGAGAGGGCTGATTGACGCCGCGCATATTGCCATGATGAAAAAAGACGTCATCTTTATCAATGTGGCGAGGGGCGCCGTCACGGACGAGGCCGCTTTGGCGGCGGCGCTGAAAGAGGGCAAAATAGGAGCTCTGGGCGTAGATGTTTACAGCGTAGAGCCTTTTTCAGCGGACCATCCTTTTAACGAAATCAAAGCTCTGCCAAACGTCTGCCTGACGCCGCACATGGCGTGGGGGTCCTATGAGGCGCGTGTACGATGCCTCTCGGAAGTGATCAAAAACATCGGGGCGTATTACGCCGGCGAACGCCGCTGCAGAGTGGACTGAGAATCAAAGAATTCATTAAGAAAGTGTGATGTCACCCCGGCATCACGCTTTTTAAAACCCCCAAAGCATAAGTTATCTGAGAAAAATGTAAAAAGTTGCAATTTTCTCAGAGTCGCAATGAAATTCGGCGAAGACACCAAAGCCCTTAGCGAAACCGTTTTAGCTACGAGCCAATGCCATTTAGTTACGTTATTTAAGATTATCGGTAACGCCTCAAGCTTTCGCTATTCTTGCGATTAGGTGTTTCTGTATTTCTGCCGATTTTCAGTGAGCTCTGCGCCTCAAGACGGGGCACAAGATAATCATCCCCTTCGTAATATAATTAATACGATATGCGAAATCCTATGCGAAACGCATGCGAAATGCATGCGAAATCGCATTGACGCGTTTCGCATAATGCTTTATAATGAGGCAGTAGAAACGGATATGGAGATTCGCCATGAAATATATTTCAATTGCCGACGCGGCAAAAGAATTGAATATCACTTCCAGAAGACTCCAGCAGATGTGTGCCTCGGGAGAAATTCGCGGTGCCAGGAAAGAAGGACGGCGCTGGGTAGTCCCGGATAGCGTCATCGAAAAAGCTGCCGTCTCTAAACGGCCGCTGCCTATCGGCATTTCCGACTATAAGATTGCGACATCCGATTACTATTACGTTGATAAAACCATGCTGATCAGGGATTTCCTTGACAAAAAGCCGATGGTCTCCCTGTTCATGCGTCCGCGCAGATTCGGAAAAACTCTGAATATGGATATGCTGCGCGTATTCTTTGAAAAAACAGACGAAGACACCTCAAAATATTTCAGAGATAAAGCCATATGGTCGTGCGGTAAAGAATACACCGGCTATCAAGGTCAATATCCGGTGATATTCCTGTCTTTTAAGGATATTAAATGTGCCGATTGGCAGGAAACCCATGAGATGATTACGAGGTTGATCTCTGCAGAGTTCAGGCGGCATCCGGAACTCGAAAACAGCGACCGGTTGAGTGATTATGAAAAGTCACAGTATTCGGATCTTTCAAGAGGCAAGGCTGATTCAACCGAGTATCAGCTTTCGCTAAAAACGCTGTCTCTGCTTCTTCACAAGCATTACGGCAAAGAAGCCATCATCATCATTGATGAGTACGATACGCCAATCCAGCAGGGACACACGGATGGCTTCTACAAAGAAGTCATTGAGTTTATGCGCAACCTTTTCTCGGGCGGGCTCAAGGACAATTCGCACCTTGCGTACGGTTTTTTGACCGGTATACTGCGAGTGGCAAAAGAAAGCATTTTCAGCGGACTGAATAATCTGACGGTCAACTCGATTCTCGATGAGCAATACAGTACTTATTTCGGTTTTACAAAAGAAGAAGTCTGCCGGATGCTCGAGTATTACGGCTGCGGTGATAAATTCGATGAAGTGTGCGAATGGTACGACGGCTATATGTTCGGCAGCACTGAGATATTCAATCCCTGGTCGGTCATTAATTATGTCTCGGAAAACTGCTTTGCAAAGGCCTTTTGGCAATCCACCGGAAGCAATGACATCATCGGCGAAATCGTTGGCGCTGCGAATGATGAAATCACAGAAAACCTGTATAAACTGCTGTCGGGAGGTACCGTTACTTCCTATATTGACACAGGTGTCATTTATCCTGAAGTGCAGAATAATCCGTACAGCATTTACAGTTTTCTGCTTGTCGCAGGATACCTCAAGGTTGTAAAGGTCTATCCGCAGCACGATGGAAACTATATGTGCGATGTGGCTATTCCGAATAAGGAAATCGCATTTGTTTACGGCAAAGAGGTCCTGAATAAAACCGGAAAAACGAACGCTGCAATCTCTATTCAGCAGGCACTTTTCTCAAACGACGCAGGGAAACTGCAAGAGCTTCTTGAAAAGTTTATGATCAGTTCGATTTCTGCTTTTGACGGCACCGGCGAGAGCTTTTACCATGGTATGATGCTCGGGCTTTGCGCCGTTCTCAACAACCGGTACAGAATCAGGTCGAATTCCGAATCCGGCTACGGACGTTTTGATATTGCGCTCATTCCGATAAATAAGTCGGACCCGGGCTTTATATTTGAATTCAAATATGCCGGCAAAGACAGCTACAATCTTGAAGCACTCGCGGATAAAGCTCTCGCGCAGATAGAAGAAAAGAAATATGAAACAGAACTGCATAGCCAGGGAGTTACAAAGATTATAAAAACCGGCATTGCCTTCAAAGGCAAAAAAGCAGTTGTGAGGCAAAAATAACATTTTTTAATATAAAGAAAGCGTGGTGCCGGGGTGACATCACGCTTTTACTTTTGTTGGCGCTGCTGATAAATTAATAGCCGCTCATCAGGCTTGAAAGAGTGCTGAGCGAAGAAGCGACAACAGCGATGTAGATAATAAAAATAACAGTAACAACAATGCTGACAATAATGCCGACAAGGCTAAGGATGTATCCAACCTTGGAAGCGCCGGTAAGGGTGCCGCCCTGTTTGACATAGTTGCTGCCTTTCTTACGGCCAACGATGCCGAAAATCCAGCCGATGAAGCAGCAAAGAGCCAGACTCAGAATTCCCCAAACAAGAGTATTGGGCTGAACAGCGGGGGTTTCGTAATTGTCCATTTTTAATCTCCTCTCTATATATAGTATAGGACAAGGCTAATCCTACCAGATATTATCCGTGAAATCAACAATATTAAACGAAAAAATGCTTTTTTTATGTGAATTATGCGTTTTTGATTAGTTTTAAATCAAATCAGCCAGAAAATCCTTTAACGTCCGGTCATAACCTTCCGTATCGTTTATGCGGATGCGCGAGTGGGCACCGCGGTCAAACCAGACCAGCTTTTTGCCGGGGGCGGTGCAGTGAGAGTACAGATACTCCGCCTGATCTGACGTGGAATAGACGTCCTCTTTGCTGTAAAGAAAGAGAATGGGCTTTTTCATAAGACCGATTCGCTTGAAAGGTCCGTCCGTCACCACATTTGCGCCGGAAAACAGCCTGATGTACAGCATAACTTCCTGCATAATGGGAAAACGCATTTTGTCCGGGCGGTCGGCCTTCATATGATTGTCAAACGAGCGGTAAAAGCTGTAATACATTCCCTCGGCGGACATCCCCTCGATATAGTCGGGGCAGCCCTCAGAGGTGAGCGCGAAAAGCGCGGCGGACGCGCCTATGCAGACGCCGTGCAGAAAAACCCGCTTTTGTCCCAGCACGTCATGTAGCAGAGCGCACCAGCGCAGAAGATCCATGTATTCCCGCTGTCCCAGCGAGCTGACCTTACCCTCTGACAGACCGTGGGCGCGGTTGTCTATCACCAGAATATTCCGCCCTGCCTGCCTGAACGGGTCTGCAAAATAGTATGAATAAAGCAGCGATTCAGTCCTGCCGGCAATAATCAGCACGGCGGAGTCTCCGCCGAAGTCAAAAAACTCGCCCACCAGCCTGAGACCCTCGCTGACGATTTCCACGGGCTTTTTATAACCGGCGTATTTTTCTCCCCACTCCAGCCCGATATTGTACATCCGGACGTATTCCTCGTCCTCGGGAAAGCTGCATTCGCGCCCGAATTTTTCAGGCTTTGTGCGGCGCAGGAGAATAGAATAAAGCACCCACGCCATAATAAAAGTAGGCAGGATAAAAAAGAGAAAAACAGCCAAAAGCAAAAGCCAGATCAAACCCCACTTCATAAGAGCCTCACATTATTCCTATTACCCAGTGATATATTTCCTGTCCGGCGTCCACAAAGGACAGCTCCATCAGGGGGTATCGCTCCGAAACGGCCTGCTCCAGAGCCTCTTCGTCTTCTGCGGGAACGCCCTTGCCGCGCAGTACCACAGCTGTGTCGTAATCCTCAATGCCGTCTATCAGAGCCAGAGCTTCCGTCACGGCGGTGACCCGGTCGCTGCTGACAGATGCCAGTTCGCCGTTTATAAACGCAATCTGCTCGCCTTTGCGGCAACGGATCTCGTGATATGTATAGTCTCGGGAGGCAGTGGCCTCGCTGAGCGTTACAACGTTTTCTATTCCGGAGAGCATTTGTCCGACGCGCCTTTCAGCATCTTTTTCATCCGGAATGTCCATGGCAATTGCAAAATATCCTTCGGCAAAGCTTTTTGACGGAATCACGGTGACATTCCCGGAAGAAACCAGTTCTGCAGCCTGCTTAGCGGCCGGAATGATGTTTCCGCTGTTGGGCAGAACAACGATGGCGTCCGCGTCGATTTTTTCGAAAATAGAAACGAATTCGCTGGCAGAGGTATTCATTGTGGCGCCGCCGTCTATCACGTAATCGGCGCCCAGCCCTTCAAAGAGCTCTTTCATTCCTTCGCCGTTTACCACGGTGACAATGGAGAGTGTCTTGTGCTCATGCCTGCCAAGCAGGCTGTCGCGTTCGTTGTGCTGCACCTGCATATTTTCCAGCTTAAAGGTCAGAAACTCGCCGTATTTCTGCGACAGTTTAATAATGAGAGCGGGGGTTTTGGTATGAACGTGAACCTTGACGCGCTTTCCGTCCTGTACGCAGACCAGCGATTCGCCGCCCAGCTTTTGCAATGCGGATATATACCCGCGGAGTCTAAAGCCCTGACGAT
>JAFTAU010000039.1 GCA_017455435.1 Lachnospiraceae bacterium
ACGCCAAAACCTGGTCTGAGCTACAATATCCATGCAAAGATTCTCCTTTTGGTCCTTTTGTTTTTTGTGGTGATTAACATTGTACCAAATCGTTAGAATCTTTGCTTCTTTTTTTGTTACCTATCTATTGTACCTCAACATAATTTTGAAAAGTAAGCGGGGGAATAATAGATTTTTTATTGCGGGAAACCTGCCTGGCGTATTATTCTGACACAGCAAAAGGGCACCGAATGGTACCCTTTGTTTTTGCAATGCAGTTGGAGGGACTTCCGCCGGCGCCATGGGCGCCTTTCAGGGCGGCCTGCGGCGAGAAAGGTCCACTGGACCTTCCTCTTCCGTCGCGTGCTTTTTGCACGCTCCTCCCTTGGCGTTCAAGTCCCTCTTTATTGCAAAAAAACACGGCACAACGTGCCGTATTTTTTTGCAATGCAGTTGGAGGGACTTGAACCCTCACCCAAGTACATGGACATGAACCTGAATCATGCGCGTATGCCAATTCCGCCACAACTGCAGTTATGAAAAACGGATCCCTGTGTCTGAGGGGAGCCTGTTCTTCCTAAGGAATGCCGATCAATCCTCCTGAGGAATGATCTCTCTCTTATTATAGGCGCCGCAATTCTTGCAGACACGGTGAGGAACCATGAGTTCTCCGCACTTGCTGCACTTTACAAGAGTAGAATCAGCCATTTTCCAATTGGCTCTGCGGCTGTCTCTGCGGGCTTTTGACGATTTATTTTTAGGACAAATAGACATATCTTTCGCCTCCTGTTTCCATTCTTCTAAAAACGTGCTTTTCGATTATACTCACTGCCTGTTTCTTTGTCAATGGATTTTTTTCGGCCGGCATGTTTTTTAACGAAAAATCCCGACCGGTACTGCCGGCCGGGATCGATAGTTCAAAATGATTACTTGAGGGTAACCTTTGCGCCTTCGGCTTCAAGAGCGGCCTTTGCAGCTTCGGCTTCTTCCTTGGAAACGCCTTCCTTGAGAACCTTGGGAGCGCCGTCAACAGCGTCCTTGGCTTCCTTGAGGCCGAGTCCGGTGAGTTCGCGGACAACCTTGATGACTTTGACCTTGTTGGGGCCTACTTCGGTAAGCTCTACGTCAAAGCTGTCCTTCTCTTCAGCGGCGGCGGCTTCGCCAGCGCCAGCGGCTGCTACTACGACACCCGCTGCTGCGGATACGCCAAACTTCTCTTCGCAAGCCTTAACGAGATCGTTAAGCTCGAGTACGCTGAGTTCTTCGACTGCAGCGATGATTTCTTCGATTGATAATTTTGCCATTTTAAATTTCCTCCGTTTAAATTATGCCTCTTCGGCAGGAGCTTCGGCCTGTTCATTCGCAGGTTCCTCAGCTGCAGCGGGCTCTTCGGTTGCGGGAGCCTCTTCCTTGGTTTCTTCTTTGATTTCCTCAGCGGGAGCTTCGGTCTCAGCAGGAGCCTCAGCCTCTTCCTTTGCGGGAATGGCAGATGCGCCGCCTTTTTCAGCAAGCTGCTGCATAACGCGAGCAAAATTGGAGATAGGGGACTTGATGCTTCCGAGGAATTTTGCGAGCAGTTCTTCGCGTCCGGGGATAGTAGCAATAACGGCTATTCCCTTTTCGTCATAATAGCTGCCCTCGACAATGCCTGATTTCATTGAGAGAACTTCAATGTCCTTGCAGTATTTCGCGAGAATTCTGGCGGGAGCGGTAGCGTCCTCTTTAGAAACCGCGATGGCAAGGGGACCGTTGAGATCCTTTGAAAGTTCCTCAAAAGCCGTGCCTTTTACAGCCAGATTCACGAGGGTGTTCTTGAATACCTTATAAGTAACGCCCGCTTCACGGAGCTCTTTGCGGAGCTTTGTGTCCTGATCGACGGTGATACCGCGGTAATTGACAAGAACCACACTCTGTGCACCATCAATAATCTGTGCGATTTCCTGAACGACGGGCTGCTTGAGTTCGATCTTTGCCATGGTTTTTCCTCCTTTTTAGATTTTACCCTGCCGGGTGATGTCAAAAGGATTTAAAAGAAAATCCTTCCGGCCGCGAGGTCGGAAGGACATAAAAATGCTTTGTCTGTCATCCTCTCCTCGGCGGGCGCCTTTCGGCATTAAACCCTTTCGGGTACCGGCTGTCTTCGGCAGTGGTAATGCGTATGAACTTTATCACCTGTGAAGGCGTAAGTCAACTGTTTTTTATGCAAACTTGATGGGGTTGAGGCGGATGCCGGGGCCCATGGTGGTTGCAAGAGTGATGTTCTTGAGGTAGGTGCCCTTCAGTGAAGCGGGCTTTGCCTTGATGATGGCGGCCATAACAGCCTCGAAGTTTTCGGTGAGCTGCTCTTCGGTGAAGGAAGCCTTTCCTACGGGAACATGCACGATGTTGCTCTTGTCGAGACGATACTCGATCTTACCGGCTTTGATGTCATTGATAGCCTTTGTGACATCCATGGTAACCGTGCCGGCCTTGGGGTTGGGCATAAGGCCCTTCGGGCCGAGAACCTTACCGAGGCGACCGACAACGCCCATCATATCGGGTGTGGCGACAACAACGTCAAAATCGAGCCAGCCTTCATTCTGAATCTTCGGAATGAGCTCTTCGGCGCCGACATAGTCAGCTCCGGCGGCCTGAGCTTCGTCAGCCTTTACGCCCTTTGCGAAAACGAGCACGCGGACGACTTTACCGGTTCCGTTAGGGAGAACAACGGCGCCGCGGATCTGCTCTTCGGCGTGACGACCATCGCAGCCTGTGCGGATGTGAAGCTCTACGGTTTCATCGAATTTTGCGACTGCGGTCTTTTTGACAAGAGCGATAGCTTCTGCGGTATCATAAAGAACTGAGCGGTCGACAAGCTTTGCGGTTTCCAGATATTTCTTTCCTCTTTTCATGCCATGCCTCCTTTAGTCCTCTACTACGATACCCATGCTGCGGGCGGTGCCGCAGATCATGCTGGTGGCAGTCTCGATGTTGGCAGCGTTGAGATCGACCATTTTGAGCTCGGCGATCTTTCTGCACTCTTCTCTCTTGATGGTGGCAACTTTGTCCTTGTTAGGGACGCCGGAGCCCTTTGCGATCTTTGCGGCTTTCTTAAGAAGCACTGCTGCGGGCGGTGTCTTTGTGATAAAGCTGAAAGATCTGTCTGCGTAAACCGTGATGACTACGGGGATAATGAGATCTCCCTGGTCAGCGGTTCTGGCGTTGAACTGCTTTGTGAATTCCACGATGTTAACGCCGTGCTGTCCAAGTGCGGGTCCTACAGGCGGAGCGGGTGTAGCTTTGCCGGCAGGAATCTGCAGCTTGATAAAACCTGTTACTTTTTTTGCCATTTTGGCATCCTCCTTTTGTTTTGCCCTAAAGGGCAATTGTGGTTCGGCGGAGAGAAAGGTCTCCTCCCACCTCCCGGTAAACGGGATTATCTATACCCGCGTAGCGGGGATAAATCAAATTTTCTTGACTGCGCTGAATTCGAGTTCTACGGGCGTTGTGCGTCCGAACATATCGACCGAAATAGTGAGCATCTGCTTGCTCTGGTTAATCGCCTGGATGGGTCCGACCGTGCCTTCCCAAACGCCGTTCACAACAAGCACGGTGTCGCCGACCGAGTAGTCAATCTCCACTCCGCCGTCGCGGATGCCGACGTTTTTCATTTCCTCTTCGGAAAGCGGAACGGGCTTTGATCCCGGGCCTACGAAGCCGGTAACTCCGCGGGTATTGCGGACGATATACCATGTATCATCGTTCATAACCATGTCAATGAGAACATAGCTGGGGAACATTTTTTTCTGGACAGCCTTGCGGGCGCCGTTTTTGATTTCAACGACGTCCTGCATGGGAACCAGAACTTCCTTGATAACGTCTTGGAGCTTACGGTTCTCGATGGTTTTTTCGAGGTCGGCTTTTACTTTGTTTTCGTAGCCGGAATAAGTATGCACGACATACCAGTTTGATTCTGCCATGTTAACTCCTTAAAGGATAAATCCGAGACCATACTTGACGGCGGCATCAATAAGTGCTATCGCCAGTCCGAGGCAGATGGAAACAACCACTACCGCGAGTGACTGTTTTAAGGCGTCAGCCTTTCCGGGCCAGATGATCTTTTTAAATTCTGCTTTGACGCTTTTGAAATAGCCTGCCATAACGGTACCTTCCTATATTACTTTGTCTCTTTGTGAAGAGTATGCGCCTTGCAGAAAGGGCAGTACTTCTTGGTTTCCATCCTGTCGGGATGATTCTTTTTTTCTTTGGTTACGTTGTAGTTTCTCTGCTTGCACTCGGTGCATGCGAGGGTGATTCTTGTGCGCATGTCTGAAAAATCCTTTCTATATATATTGCGTCCGCGCGGCTGTAGTAAAGTGCTTTTATTTTTATAAAAATACACAACAAAAAAAGCCGACCGAACGACGGTTTTTGTATCTTACCATATGATTTCGTTCGTGTCAAACTTTTTTTGATAAAGCAGGCTGAGGCGCCGGGAGGAAATACTATCTCCTCCTGGCGGATTCCTCGGCGTTTATGAGATCAAGGTTGTGCTTTTCGTATTTGTTTATTATATCGTCGCAGTGCTTATCAAAATATGAGCCGCTGTACTGAGGATTGTACCAATCAAACTGACTGAAATAATTCTTGTATTCTTTGCTCGTGTATTCTCTGCCTGCGCGGGCGCAGATCTCGTTTCTGGCATAGCGGAGCTGCTTGTCAGTCATGGACTTGATGACGGACTTGGAATACTTTGTGGTGTTCGCATCCGGCAAAATCATCGTGTCGCTGGAAACGCCCTTTACGCGAAGTGACTTCGGAACGGTCGCACCGCTAGCTGCCTCGGTAGTGGGGGCTTCGGTTGTGGGAGCCTCGGTAGTGGGGGCTTCCGTAGTGGGTGCCTCAGTGGTGGGGGCCTCGGTAGTGGGCTCTGCCGTGGTAGACTCTGCGGCAGTGCTCTCTGAGGAATCGGTCTGCTCTTCGGCGGAGGACTGCGATTCTACCGTGACGGATTCTGATGCCGCATCAGTCTCCGAGCCACCTGTGTTAAGACGAGTGACAAGGAAATAAACCAGCGCTCCTACGACAAGCACGACAAATACGCCGAGAATAACTTTTATGACCGAACCGCCCTTACGGACTTCCTCTGCTCCGGCTGAAAGCGTAATATCATCAGGATCCGGATCGTTTTCGGAAACGGGTTCGGATACCGGTTCAGATTCAGGTTCAGGCTCCGGTTCCGGTTCGGGCTCAGGCTCGGGTTCGGGCTCCGGTTCAGGCTCGGGCTCGGGTTCCGGTTCAGGTTCCGGTTCGGGCTCCGGCTCGGGTTCAGGTTCAGGTTCAGGTTCGGGCTCGGGCTCCGGCTCAGGTTCCAGCTCAGGCTCGGGTTCAGGTTCAGGTTCAGGCTCGGGTTCGGGCTCAGGCTCAGGTTCCAGCTCAGGCTCGGGCTCGGGTTCCGGTTCGGGCTCGGGTTCGAGCTCGGGTTCAGGTTCAGGCTCGGGCTCGGGCTCCGGCTCGAGCTCGTGTTTGGGCTCCGGTTCAGCAACCTCTTCCAGAACCTCGGTCTCCTCCTCCGGCTCCTCGTAATCCATATCATCGAGACCGAACAGCTCGATAAGCTGTTCAGCCTGGTCTTCTTTTATCTGAAGCCCGCATTTGGGACAAAATCTGACGCCTTCTTTTAAATCTGCAGCGCATTTGGGACAGAACATTTTTAACCTCCGGAAATTACGCTTTATTTTAAGAACAATTATTCTATAATTATAATATTTTCAAGGAAAAAATCAAGTATCAGCGGCTCAATCCCATGATTTTATAAACGAAATCCATGTCCAGCGATTCTCTGAGCGCGTCGGCCAGAGCGTCATACTGTTTCTGTTTGTATTCGCTGAAGTCAAATTTGGAAAGCTTCTCAAAGTCCACGCCTTTTTCGCTGCAGAGAGCCTTTAAGACCGCGCCGCAAATCTCCTCCGTGTCAAAGAATCCGTGGACGTAGGTTCCGTAGACATTTCCGTTTTCTTTTAATATTGGAGTCTTTTCGTCGCCCCGTCCCATGTGTATCTCGTAGCCGTCATAGGCTTTGCCGCTCAGTCCGGCGAAGATTCCGGACACAGCACCGACGGTTCCGCGGGACCTGGTCTGCGTTTTTTCCTCATAAAAAACTGTTTCCATATCAAGCAGGCCGAGGCCGCGTATTTCGCTGACTGATGATTCTGTATAATCCGGATCGGAAATCCTGCTTCCCAGCATCTGATATCCGCCGCAAATGCCGAATACCGGCGTGCCCGCGGCAGCGGCCTTTAAGACGGCGTTTTCAAGCCCCGACTGTCTTAGCCACAAAAGATCAGCTATCGTGCTTTTCGTCCCCGGCAGGATAATCATATCCGGAGCGCCCAGCTGCGATACGGACGTGACGTATCTGACCGAAACATTTTCATATCTTTCAAAAACGTCAAAATCGGTAAAATTGGATATGCGCGGAAGCCTGATTACGGCAATGTCGATTAATTTGCGGACTTTGTTTTCGGCCAACCTGCCGCTGAGACTGTCTTCATCCTCGATATCGACATGGATATAAGGAACGACGCCCGCCACGGGAACTCCACAAAGCTGCTCCAGGGTCTTAAGCCCCGGTTCCAGTATCGCTCTGTCTCCGCGGAATTTATTTATGATAAGACCCTTGATTCTGGCCTTTTCATCTTCTTCAAGAAGCGAGACAGTACCGTAAAGCTGAGCAAAGACTCCGCCGCGATCAATATCTCCCACGAGCAGCACAGGGGCGTCCGCAAGCCGGGCCATTCCCATATTTACGATGTCTTCCTGCTTGAGATTTATCTCTGCGGGGCTGCCCGCGCCCTCGATGACAATAATATCATTTTCTGCCGCAAGGCTGTCATAGGCCCGCATTATACCGCTGACATAATCTTTTTTCTTTTTGTAATACTGCGCGGCTGTCATATTGCCCACGGGTCTGCCGCAGACAATGACCTGGCTGCCGACGTCAGTGGTGGGCTTTAACAGAATGGGATTCATTCTGGCGTCCGGCTCGATTCCCGCGGCCTCCGCCTGCACCACCTGTGCGCGCCCCATTTCCAGACCATCCCTTGTGATATAGGAATTAAGCGCCATATTCTGGCTTTTGAACGGCGCCACCCTGTATCCGTCCTGCGCAAAAATCCGGCACAGGCCGGAGGCAATCAGGCTCTTTCCGGCATTGGACATCGTGCCCTGTATCATTATGCTTTTTGCCATTTTTTATCCTCGCAGATTGATTTAACGGTATTTATCAGTTCTTCGTTTTCAGCCCGCAGTCTTACGGCCGCTCTGTACCACCCCGGGCCGAGGCCGCTGTAATTGGCGCAGCTTCTTATCAGAATGCCGCGCTTCAAAAGTTCCCTGTCCAGCCCGCACGGGCCGTGAAACAAGACAAAATTCGCATCCGAAGGGCAGACGTAAAAGCCGAGCGCCGACAGACTTTCCGACAGAAACTCTCTTTCCTCGCAAATCAGGCGCCGCGCTTTTTCGAGATACTCTGTTTCTTTAAGCGCTGCTATGCCCGCCCGCTGCGCAGGCGTCGATATGTTCCAAGGCTGCGTCTGCTCCGACATCTTTTTGAGCAAAGCCCTGTCCGGGCAGATGCAGTAGCCCAGTCTGAGACCGGCCATGGCATAATTCTTTGTAAAAGCTTTGAGAATAAAGAGTCTGTCGTTTCCGCACGCCTCATTTTTCAGGCTTTCGGCGTTTTCACAAAAATCCAGAAAGCATTCATCTGCAAAAAGGCGGATATTCTTTTCAAGGCAAAGCACGGCCAGGTTTTTCATAAGCGCGGACTGCGCCAGCCGCCCCGTGGGATTGTTGGGATTGCATACAAAAACAGCGTCAGCACCGGATGCTGCTATGAAGTCCAAAAAGCCATCGTCAAGCTCAAACCCTGTATTTGGGTTAAGCATGTACTCTGCCACTTCCGCGCCCACGCTGCGCAGCGCCGCCGCGTATTCCGAAAAAGCCGGCGCGGTAATGACGGCTTTCCGCACTGAGGCCGCCCTGCAAAAAGCATAAATCAGCTCCGCAGAACCGTTTCCGCAGAGAATACGGTCGCCCGGCACTCCCTCATACGCAGAAATTGCGGCCACAAGCTCCCGGCAGAACGGGTCCGGATAATGGCGCAGCTTATTTGCCGCGGCTGACGCCGCCGCCACTACAGACTCCGGTGTCCCGAGGGGATTTATATTGGAAGAAAAATCCAGGCGCACCTTCCGGCCGTAGATATCTCCTCCGTGTGGATTTTCTTTACCAAACAGCATTGATTCAGGTTCCCGCTTTCGCAAAAATCAGAAAATAGCAAAGCAGCGCCGCTCCGAGAAAGACGATCAGCGCCAGAAACGCCGTCGTGTAGGAGAGGCTGCATGCCCGTTTTATATCGCTTAATCTAATTGTTTTTTTCGCATCACCGATGTATTTCTTTTTATGCAGTTTTCCGTGATACCACGCATCGCCGCCCAGCCTGACGCCCAACAGCCCCGCGCAGACAGACTCCGTCATCGCGGAATTGGGGCTCTTGTGATTGTACCTGTCGCGCCAGAATATCCTGAAGCCCTCGCCCATTCTGAGACCCCTGATGCCACCGGCGAGCAGCATAAGGAGTGCGGCCAGCCTGGCGGGAATCAGATTTGCAATATCGTCCATCCGCGCAGGAATTTTCCCAAAGTAAGTGTACGGCGGATCGATATAGCCCACCATGGAGTCCATAGTATTGATTGCCTTGTACAGAAATCCGAGCGGCGCGCCGCCTATAGCCATAAACAAAAGCGGCGCCACGATTCCGTCGTTGGTATTTTCCGCGACGGTCTCTACCGTGGCTCTGATCATCCCTTCAGCGTCAAGACTACTCGTGTCTCTTCCGACAATCATGGAAAGCGCTCTGCGGGCGGCAAAATAATCCTCGTCGCGCAGTGCGTTGTAAACCTTTATACTCTCCGTGCGGAGTGATTTTACCGCAAGAATCTGCCAGCACATGATAGCTTCCACGGCGAAAGCCGCCCACGGGCTAAGCAGCCCCAGCAAATAAAGAATCAGGAACGGAAGCCAGAAGGAAACGCCGGTCACAACGAGCCAGAGCAGTCCTCCCGCGATAACCTCCGCCGCCTTTCCACGAGGAAAAAGCCTCCGCAGCAGCCTCTCAAGAACCTCAATCAGCTTTCCGATCAGTGCAACCGGATGCGGAATAAAGTGAGGGTCGCCTATTATCAGATCTATGACAAAGCCTGCCGCGACGGCGGCAATCGTGTAAATCAATTCCTGCCACCTCCGGCTTGCATGGTAAAGATATATATCGGATTCTGGCTGTCCATCAGATGATAGCTGCCGAGCTTTTTGTCACGAGAAATATTGACGGAAACAACCTGTGTTTCGGTGAAGTCAAACTCCGTCATGCACTGCGAAAAATCTGCGATGGATTCGAGAGTCACCGCCGCAGCGACGATTCTCACGTCAGGATTTTTTGAAATGAGTTGTGCAATGATTTCTCGTGCGTTTCCACTGCTGCCTCCTATGAAGGCGTGTGTGGGAGCGGGCAGGTCAGCGCAGCAGTCCGGTGCCGTTCCGAAAACGGGGATTATGTTGCCGACGTGGAATTTCTTTGCATTTTTATGCAAAAGCTCTATCGCCTGCGGCTTTTGCTCGATGGCATAGACTGTGCCTTTTTCGGCCTGCAGAGCCATTTCCACAGATACAGATCCGGTTCCCGCGCCGATATCCCAGCAGGTTGCCCATTTGTCGATACGCAGCTTTGAGATGCAGAGCGCACGAACCTCGCTTTTTGTCATGGGGATCTTCTCTTCCCTGATAAAATCTTCGTCGCTGATGCCTATGCCTGCGGCCTGCGGCCTGTCATTTTCGACGAGTGCAACGCTGAGGGCGGAAAACTCTTCGTCCCGGAGAGAATCGGCCGAAAAAGCGGAGATTTTCTCCGCAGAACTGCCCAGATTTTCTCCAACCGTAACCCGGACACCCCCCAATCCGGCGGCGGTAAGCGCAGAGCAAAGATTTTTGACTCCGCCTTCGCCTCCCAACAGGAAAAACGTTTTTTTCTCAAAAAGCACATCGTTTGCGGGGTCGCGGTCCCTGCCATGAAGACTCACGGTTTTTATGTCTTCGTAGGAAATGCCCAGACGCGAGCAAAAATACGAAAGGGAGCTGACGCCAGGAATGACGTTCACCTCACAGAAATCCAGCAGCGGCAGGAGCTTTTTGGTCCCGCTGAAAAAGCCTGTGTCGCCCGACATAAGGACGATAAAACTGCTATATTCGGGATTATTGCGGATAAACTCCGATGTCTCTTCTGCTTTTACGGTCTCAAAGAAAGGTTTATTTGACGGACAAAAAGTCCGAATCAGCCTCGGCGAACCGATGATGCAGTCCGCATCCTCTATGAGGAGCCTTGCATTCAGCGAAAGCGTATTTTCCGAGGCGGCGATGCCGGTGCCCAAAACGGCAACGTCAGGCATGTGTTTAAATCCGAATTTGTCGCACAGAGTCCCGATTAGTTCATTGTAACCGAGCCCATCTTCTTCCGGCGGTCTGCCTATCACAATGGTCTTTGCGCCTACAGCCTCCGCCGCTTTTATTTTTGCCTCAAAGCCTCCTTCTTTGCCGCCGTCCTTTGTGACGAGCCACTTTGCGCCTACTGCTTTTAAAATGGCTGTGTTCATTTCCTCGGAAAAAGGTCCCTGCATCGCAATGATGTGCGCAGGATCCAGACCGGCTTCTTCACAGGCTTTAAGCGAGGCCTCTGCGGGAAGAACCCTGGCGTAGGCTCTTTTTTCAAAATCGTCTATTATGGAAAGCGCCCCGATTTCCTTGCTGCCTGTTGTAAAAAGTATATTTCCTTCGGTAGTCTTCAAAAGATGCGCGGCTTCGGAGGCGCTCTGAACCACTGTCATATCGTCGGAGAGAGTCGACGCGCCCCTAAGGAGTCTGAGTCTCGGAGTGCCGGTTTTCTCGCATGCTTTTTTGATGCTTCCCGTGATGGACGTGGCATAAGGGTGCGTCGCGTCGATAACCATGTCGTAGCGGACCTGAGTAAGCGCTTTTTCAATAGCCTCCGGCGAGAGCTTTTCTCCGTTTACAACGATTCCGTGAATATGAAAGAGCGCTGTTTCCGCGTACTCCGTAGTGACCTGCGCAGTGACGTCGGCATCGTTTTTCGCCAGAAAATCAATCAGCCTGCGGCCGTCCGCAGTGCCGGCAAAAACAAATATTTTACACATAATTGTATCCTCTCGGAGTTACCATTTTTCCGTCAATCTCTCTGCTCATGGAATTGCCGATGAAAACCGTGCAGAACATATCTATGTCCGCGGTTTTCAGGTCTTTAAGCGTAGTCAGAAAGCCTGTTTCGCCTTCTCTGCCGATGTTTTTGGCTACGCCGCAGATTCTGCTCCCGGGCAGTTCCTTCAGTAATATATCGCACGCCCGCGAAAGGTGCTCCGGGCGGCTTTTGCTGCGCGGATTATAAATTACGATGGAAAAATCCGCCTGTGCCGCGGCGGTCAGCCGTTTTTCGATAATCTCCCATTTTGTGAGTCTGTCGCTGAGACTGATTACAGCAAAATCGTGCGTCAGCGGCGCTCCGAGGATTGCCGCTCCGCTGCAGGCCGCAGTCAATCCGGGAATGACCTCTATCTCAGGCTCCGCAGCCTCGCCGCGCAGCTCATAAACAAGCGCCGCCATACCGTAGACGCCGCTGTCTCCGGAGCAGATCATCGCTACGGTTTTTCCGGTTTTCGCGGCTTCAAGTGCCGCATTGCAGCGATCCACTTCCTTTGTCATGGTCGTTGAAAGGTATTCTTTTTCCGGATAGCAATCCCGCACCAGATCCACATAAACGCTGTAACCGACTATCAGGTCGCACTCGCGAAGCGCCGCGTCGGCTCTTTCCGTCATGTTTTCAAAATTTCCGGGGCCGATGCCCACTACAAAGAGCTTACTCAAAGCAAACCTCCGTAATCACGGCTGCGACGGCTATCGTCACTCCGCCCGATGCCGTTTTTGGAACTATCAATTCATCGCCAACGCAAAGGGCGGCTCTTTCGCAGACATTGTCGACGCCGGTGACACTTTTTACGAAATCAGATGAAGACGTTGAACCTGCGACCGCGGCCAGCGCTTCTGCGGAGTAATATTCAGGCGTAACGCCGATCTCCTCGCAAAAATCGAGCAGTCCTTTTTCTTGCGATTTAAGGTCAATGGAGGCGATATGCGAAATGGCCCTCATATCAAGGCCTCGCTCTCCGAAAACCTCTTCCACTGCCGATTTTATGGCATCGCGGGACGCGCCTCTGCGGCAGCCGATGCCGACTGAGAGTCCGCGCGGAATCAGGCGAAGCGTGTTTTTAAACGGTTTCTTGTCATAATAGCCGATGTAAATACCGGTCCCAGTCCGCTCCGTGGTAAGCCCGGCTGCGAGACTGCCATTTACGGGAAAATCGCACTCCACGGAAATATCATGCTCCAGAATCTTCGCGGAAATCTTTTTTGCCATTTTCATATCATCGATAATCAGACCACGCTCCGCCGCCCACTCGTCCACTGAAAAGCGTCCGTTTATATCAGTGGCGGTGGTAATCACGGCCTGTGCGCCAAGTCCGGCGGCAAGCTTTGCGGCGAGCCTGTTTGCTCCGCCGATATGCCCGGAAAGCAGGGAGATCACGTACTTTCCCTTTTCGTCAATCACTATCACGGCTGGGTCGGTTTTTTTGTCTTTAACATACGGCGCGATTTTCCTTACGGCAATGCCCGCGGCGCAGACAAAAACCAGCGCGTCGCAGGTTTCGAACAGGCTCCTCATAAATCCGCTTTCGGCAGGAATCGTACGTACCCCGTCCGAGGCATGCTTTTCCGTAGAAAAAATCTGAGTCTCGCAATCAGGCAGCAGCGCTTTTACGCGCCGCGCCGTCAGGCAGCCTTCGGACGTATATGCAATAATCGCGGCTTTTTTTATCATTTGGTCGCCTTTCTGAATTCCGTCGAAAAGGCCGGGTCATACAGCAGGGAGCGTTCATAATCCGTGCCGAGGCACCTGCCGACTATAATCAACGCCGTTTTCGTGAGATTATTACTTGTGACGGTTTCGTGAAGCGTGCCGACCGTGCAGCGGTATTTTTTTTCCTCCGGCCAGGTGGCTTTGTAAACCACGGCTGCCGGAGTCTCTGCGTCATAACCTCCTGCCAACAGTTCCGTCTGTAGCTTTTCACTCAGCGATGTACTGAGAAACAGCACCATGGTGGCTCCGTGAACGGCCAGACTGCGGATTGATTCTCTTTCTGGAACCGGAGTTTTGCCGGCGGCTCTGGATATGATGACCGTCTGGCTGACGCCGGGCAGCGTGTATTCCGCCTTCAGCGCCGCAGCCGCTCCGCAAAAAGAGCTGACTCCCGGGCAGACGTCGTATTCTATTCCAAGCCGTTCGAGCTCGTCAAACTGCTCTCTGACCGCGCCGAAAATGCTCGAATCGCCGGTGTGCAGGCGAACGGTGGTCAGGCCCGCGGCCTCGCCTTTTTTGATAATCTCTATCACCTCTTCGAGCGTCATTTTTGCGCTGTCGTGTATCTCGCAGCCGTTTTTCGCATAATCAAGCAGCGCCGGATTTACCAGCGAGCCAGCATATATAATTATATCAGCTTCGGAAAGCAGTCTTGCGCCTCTGACTGTAATAAGATCCGGCGCCCCGCTTCCGGCTCCGACAAAATGAACCAATTTATCCTTGTCCTCCCGAATAGTCTTTTAATATATATTGAAGCAAATCTCCCGCGTTTTCCGTTTCGGAGATTTGACCGTATTCTTTTGAAAAAAGTATGGCGCCCGTCTCGATTCCGGCGCCCGCGCACCCGGCGAGGACGCGGCTGATTTTTCCCGTAATATCCGACATCACGCGCTCACGCAGTCCCTTTTCGTCAAGAATTTGCAGCGCCGCGTCACAGGTTGCGCAGTCAAGTATCCGGGTCAAGTCAGCGGCGTTTGCCCCGGCCGCGGCTGCCGCCTCTGCAATCACCTGCATACGATTGTCGCCGTATTTTGAATGCGTGTTGAGCATGCCGCCGGCTATTTTGATCAGCTTTCCGACGTGACCGATCAGCAGTACTTTTTCAAATCCCAGCCGCCGGCAGATATCCAGCGCATCGCCGACAAAATTTGATATCATAACCGGAATCGTCGGATCCACACGCAGATTGTCCCTGATAAAATCCGCGCCGTAATTTCCCGGCGTAAGCAGTGCATGACGCGTGCCGCCCGCTTTTCTGACGCTGAGCTCGGCCGCTATCGTATCTATCAGCGCCTGCTCGCTCATAGGCTCGACAATGCCGCTCGTACCGAGAATCGAGATTCCGCCGATTATTCCGAGCCGCGAGTTAAAGGTCTTTTTAGCAAGAGCTTCTCCGTCCGGAGCGGAAATCACGACCTTCAGTCCGCCGTCATAGCCTGCGAGGGTGCAAATCTGCCGCACGTTTTCTTCTATCATTTTGCGCGGAACAGAGTTTATCGCCGCCGCGCCCACAGGCTGGTCCAGGCCTTCTTTTGTAACTCTGCCGATGCCCTCTCCGCCGTCGATAATCACGCCTTCTTCTATGCGGGTGATGTGGGAGAATATTTTCGTCCCGTTAGTGACATCCGGATCGTCTCCGCTGTCTTTTATCACTGAGCAGGATGCGTATTCGTCGTTAAATTCGATGTCGCAGATTTCAAGCTCCGGGGCAAGGCCCTTCGGCGTCTTTATTTTCACAACGGAAACCGGCCTTGCGATCAGAAGCATATATGCCGCCGCCTTTGCCGCCGCAGCCGCGCAGGTGCCGGTGGTATAGCCGAGTCTGAGCGATTTTCCGTCTTTTATGATATGCTCTTCCATTATCTCATTATCTGATACAAAAGCGCATTGCAAATCGCGGCGGCGATATTGCTGCCGCCCTTGCGCCCTCTCGCCACGATATAATCTGCCGCGGACGAGATAATCAGTTCTTTGCTCTCGACCACGTTTACAAAACCCACGGGCACGCCGATGATCAGCGCGGGACTAAGCCGCCCTTCATCCATCAGCTCGCGCAGCTTTATAAGCGCGGTCGGGGCATTTCCGATAGCGAAAATACACGGTTTTTTGAGCTGTGCGGCTTTTTCCATAGAGACGGCGGCTCTGGTGATGCCGCGCTCTTTGGCCTGCTGCGCCACATCTTCGTCGGACATAAAACAATGAACCTCGCCGCCGAGCCGCCTGAGTATAGTCTTGTTTATTCCGGCCTTTGCCATCTGCGTGTCCGTAACGATATCACAGCCGCCAGCGAGCGCCCCGATGCCTTTTTTCACCGCGCTGTCCGAAAAAACAAGACTGTCCGCGTAATCAAAATCCGCGCTGGTGTGGATGACGCGCTTTATAACCGCTTCGTTTTCGGGGTCAAGCTTCCTATCCCCGAGCAGCTCTGTGATGATTTCAAAGCTGCGTCTCTCGATGTCCGCGGGATTTATGATTTCAATCTTTTGCATTTTTTGCTCCTATGCAGGCCTTGTAAAAGTTTTCGACAAAGCGGGGATTTGAATAAAAATGAAAATGCGGGAATCCGGCGTACAGCGAGTCCGTTGCGACCGCGCACTTCCAGCATTTGCCGTTTGTTTTTTCCGCCAGAAAGTCTTCGCCGCAGAATTCGCAGTCCCAATAGTGGAATTCGTGCGCAGCTATGCTTTCGCCTTTTTTGCAAAGCATGTTGTCCTTCTCCGCGGTCAGCGTGACGTATCCGAATCTGCCAAGGCGGCCCTTGTTAAAGGCATTGCCTGTAAGCAGGCCGACCATGGGCGCACCGTCTATGCTTTCATGAAGATACATAAAGCCGCCGCATTCTGCAATGCAGGGGAGTCCGCCAGCCAGAGCGGATTTTATGCTGTTTCTCATCTCGGCGTTTCGGCTGAGCTCCCCGGCACAAAGCTCCGGATATCCGCCGCCGAGATAAAGTCCGTGGATGCCATCCGGCAGCTTTTTGTCGCGTATCGGGCTGAACGGGACTATCTCCGCCCCCATTTCGCGCAGCAGCTCCAGTGCTTCCTCATAATAAAAGCAGAAAGCCCTGTCATGCGCCACGGCGATTCTGACCGGCTCGTCAAATTTTTTTATGACGGGAGGTTCAAATGCGAGCTCCGTTTTTTGCCCGGAAAGCTCCAGAAGCCTGTCAAGCCTAAGCGTTTTTTCGGCTTCCTGCGACAGGGCGTCCAGCTTTTCGTCGATACTGTCGATTTCGTCGGCGATGACCAGCCCCAGGCTGCGGCTTTCAAAGCCGGTTTTAAGCGCGCGCGGCAGGTATCCGAGAGGGATTATCCTGCCGTGAAATCTTTCTTGTATTTCTTTTTCAAGAATATCATAAGTTCCGGCGCTGCAGCGGTTAAAAATCACGCCGCGGATGCCGGAATCTTTTTTGAAATTGGCAAAACCCTCAAGGGCAGCGAGCGCGGAAAGCGAGGCGCCCTCTGCGTCAATCACGAGAACCACGGGCAGGCCGGTGATCCTCGCCACGTCGTATGTGCTCCCTTTTTCCGTTCCGCCGACGCCGTCATAATATCCCATGACGCCCTCGACAATATTTACATCGCACACCCCGCCGTGCTTTGCGAGAAGATAGAGGAGCGTGTCGTTATCAAAGAAGAACGGGTCGAGATTGGCGCCGGTCTGCCCGGTAATGTGCCTGTGAAATGTGGGGTCTATGTAGTCGGGGCCGCATTTGAACGCGCCCACCTTTAATCCTCTGTTCGTGAGCGCTTTAAGCACGGCGCAGCAAACCGTGGTTTTGCCGCAGCCGCTGTTCGTGCCTGCCAGTATAACGCCTGAAATTTCTTTTTTCACAGTTTATTCCTTGTATTCATATTTTGATGACGCTGATTCCGCTCTGTTCCACCCGCGGTTTACAGTGACTCGAGATATTTTACAACGTCGCCGACGGTGACGAATTTTGCAAACTCCTCGTCCGGAACGCGGATGCCCTTTGTTTCCTCGATGGTCATAAGGAGCTGGAGCACGTCGAGCGAGTCGGCGCCGAGGTCTTTAAGAATATTGGACTCCAAAGTGATGTCGTCCTTGTTTACTTTTAACTGCTGCGCGAGAATTTCTCTTACTTCTTCAAACATTTGCGATTATTCCTCTCTTTCGTTTTTTTCGTCGATTTCTTTTAAAATACGGCTGACCATTTCGTTCATGCCGCCGGATTGCATGCGGAAGGCCTGTTCCACGCAGACAGCAAAACCAGCCGCATCGCCGCTTCCGTGGCATTTGACCAAAACCTTTTCGGCGCCGAGCAGCACGCTGCCGCCGTAGTTCTGGTAGTTCATAAATTCCTTTTCTTCCATGAACATTTTCTTCATGAACGCCGCGCCTATCATATATTTTTTGCGGCTCATTATGTCGGTCTTGATTTTTTTGAGGAGCTGCAGGGCGGTGCCTTCCGTAGTCTTTACGAGAACATTTCCCGAAAAACCGTCGCATACGACGAGGTCGTATTTTCCGGTGAGCAGGTCGCGGCTTTCCATATTGCCGACGAAGTTTATGTTCTCGCATCCGGCCAGCAGGGGATACGCCTCTTTTCTGAGTTCGTCGCCCTTTTCCGTTTCCGTGCCGATATTGAGCAGCGCGACGCGGGGGTTTTCAATTCCGAACGCGCTTTTCAGATAACAGCTTCCGAGCACGGCAAATTCAAGGAGCTGGCGCGGGCTGATATCCACGTTCGCTCCGCTGTCGCACACGCCCACTATTCCGCCTGTCATGGCGGGCAGCATCGGGCAAAAAGCGGGGCGTTTGATTCCTCTTATTCTGCCGATGCGCAGCGTAGCGGCCGCCACAAGCGACCCGGTGGCGCCGGATGATACGAGCGCTCCTACGCTTTCATCCTCGCGCAGAATACTGATGGCGCGTATCATGGAGCTGTCTTTTTTGAGGCGGATGGCGTCGGTGGGCTTGTCCTCGCCGGTTATTACGCCGGGGGCGTGAACCACTTCTATCCTGCCGGGGAAGGCCACGGCGGCTCCCCGCTCAGCGAGTTCGGCGTTTATCTCCGCTTCGTCTCCCACAAAAACAGCCGACAGTTCCGGCAGTTTTTTCATCGTGATAAGGGTGCCGTCAATATTGGCAAACGGGCTGTTATCACCGCCCAGACAATCGATAACTATTTTCATAAGCTTATTTTGCGAGTGTTTTGACATAAGAGCGTCTGCGCTTATGCTTCACCTCTTTAAACCTCTTCCATTGATTTTGTATAGCGAAATTATCTTCGAGATTGAGATTGGTCTCCGCGTATTCCACACCGTCTTCCTTGAGCATCTTCATGAGGCCGGCGGAAACGATTGTGCTGACGCCGCGGTTCGCGTACTCCGGTGAAACGGCCACCAGCCCCAGATCCAGAATCTTGGGGTGCCTTATGGCGCGGAGCAGCCTGATAAGAGGGAGAGGCGTCAGGTGACCCCTTGACGGCTGAATGGCCTTAGCCAGCGAAGGAAAGCAAAGTCCCAGGCATACGAGCCTGTTTTCCTTGTCAAGAATCACAGCCACATGCTTCAGGTCAATGATGAGCTTGAAATTGCTGATCATCATTTTCTTCATTCCGTCGGTGAAGGGGACGGTGCCGTAAATGTCCTTGTAGGCGACGTCGAGAAGCTCGAAAAACGGGTCCGCGTATTTCTTCAGAAAGTCGTTGACGTTTTTGGCTTCGCCTATGTGAAGCTCGTAGCGATCCATGATGTAGGAGGCCATTTTTTCCAGGCTGCCGTCCTCGTCGTCCGGCACGCTGAGCTTGCTCTCCGTCCAGTCCACTTCCTTCGTATAGCCGCAGTTTTCTATCAGCCTGCCGTAGTAATCCGCATTGTACTGTTCCTCAAAGGTGGAGAGCTGATCAAAGCCCTCTATCAGCAGACCCTCGCGCTCAAGGTCTGAAAACCCGAGCGGACCGCAGGCGGTATCCATGCCCTTTGACACGGCCCAGTCCTCAACCGCTTTAAACAGCGCGTCAGCCACCTCCTGATCGTCTATCGAATCAAAGCGGGTAAAGCGCACGCGCTTTTCGTCGCGGATTTTGTTGCTGGCTTTCTGGATAATGCCGCTGATGCGTCCCACCATTTCTTTGCCGCGATAAGCGTTGTAATAAACCGCGTCGCACATATCGTTATAAACGTAGTTTTTAGAAAAAATCTTTTTTTCGTCGCCGTAAAGCGGCGGAACGAAGCAGGGATTATCCTTATAGAGATCCAGCGGGAAGTTAAGAAATTCGCGTTGTTCCCTTCTCGTTTTTACTTCTCTGACTGTAATCATCGCGTTTTCTCCGTTTATCTGTGAATTGAATGAAAACTGATTCCGGCGGCGTCCGGTCCGCAATGGCTGCCGATGGTGGGGTTGACGTCGATGATTTCTATGTCGAGATTCTCGCCAAACTCTTTTACCAAACCCTCGCGCAGCATGTCGGCAAGGAACATATTGTCGGCATGGGCTATAAGTATCTTGTGACCCGCCACGTCGTCACCCAGCTCACGGGCATAGGTGATGAGCCTGTCGACCGCTTTTGCGCGACCTTTTTCTTTGCCGATGCTGGTCATCTTTCCGTCCTCGCCCACATATATGATGGGTCTGACGCCAAGAAGCGTGCCCATAGTGCCCGCGAGCGCCGATACGCGGCCGCTGGCCTTGAAAAACTTGAGATCGTCGGCGAAGAAATAAACCGTGTATTTATTCACTTCCGTTTCGACCCTGGTCATAACCTCCTCGGCCGTTTTTCCCGCCTTGTAAAGCTCTCCGGCGGCCATCAGAATATTCAGACTCAGAATGGAGATGCCTTTTGTGTCTATCTCATAGAATTTTCTGTCGGGGTATTTTTGCCGCAAATCCGAAACAGCCTTGTCCATCGCCTCAAAGGTGCCCGACATGGCTCTGGAAAAATGAATGTACATAATGTCGTTTCCGGCGGCAAATTCGGGTTCAAAGTACGAAATGTATTTTTCTACGCTGATTCCGGCGGTCTTAGGCAGTACACCGCCGCGGAGAACGTCGTAAAAAGCGTGCGCGTCAAAAACCTCAAAATCCTCATACGGAAAAACTTCTTTTCCGTCAATACTGTACGGCATACTGATAATTCCGTAGCCGTATCTGCCGGCTATTTCCGGCGTGATGTCCGTGTCGCTGTCCGTAAAAAGCTTTAACATATCTGTCCTCCTTTATTCAAAAACAATAATGTAATCGTAGATCGGCTGCCTGCCGTCGATTACAATAAACTCTGTCCTTTTATATTTTTGCCGGAGCGTCGCCGACATACGTTCCGCCTCTTCCCCCGGAACGTCTTTTCCGGAGATAATCAGCACCACGTCGCAGCTTCCGGCATCCAGCCTGTCGCACAGTTCCGCTGCTGCCGTGAGACGGTCCGGCGAATCTATGTAAACGGTGTCTCCGGAAAACCCTATATAATCTCCGCTGACGACGTTTAATCCGTCTCTTCTGGCGTCTCTGGAGGCCCTGGAAACTATGCCTGTTACGACGCCGGAGACGATTTCTTTTAATTCGTTTTCGATAAAATCGGCGTCCTGAGCGTTTTCATCGAACATCGAGACGGCGGCGTAGCCCTCTCCAATCGTTTTACAGGGGATAACGCGGATCTCCGCGTCTTTGTAGATGGACGCCGCCTGATTGACCGTCAGAATGATGTTTCCGTTGTTCGGGAAGACAAAAATGGTGTCGGCGTTTATGTTTTTGAACGCCCTGACAAAATCTTCCGCGGAAGGATTCATGCTTTGACCGCCGTCCACGACCTCGTCGCAACCGAGTGAGCTGAACATTTCTTTTATGCCGTCTCCTGCGGCCACGGCGACAATGCCGTATTTTTTGTGTGGTTTTTTGACCCATTCCGCGCTGTCCTTTGAAATGTGCTCATTGTGCTGAAGGGTCATGTTTTCTATTTTGACTGTGAGAAATTCGCCGTACTGCTGGCAATAGTCCAGAACGTGGCCGGGGGTGCGCGTGTGGACGTGTATCTTTATGATACTGCCGTCTTTGAACGCCACGACGGAATCTCCCTCGTCGTTGAGCCAGGTTTCGAGCGCGGGCATATCAAAAGCGTCAACATCGGTTTTTGAACACTGGAGCCTCAAAAGGACCTCCGTGCAGTAGCCGAATTCCAGCTCGGAATTCTCGGTGAACAGAGAGAGGTCTGTTTTTTTCACGGAAGCGGCATGCGAAGAGGAACTTTCTACCGTCTCGCCGGTCAGGACTTTTCGCATACCTTCAGCGATATAGACGAAGCCCGCGCCGCCGCTGTCCACCACGCCGGCTTCTTTTAGCACGTCAAGCAGCTCCGGCGTCCTGTCGAGCGAACGGCGAAGCTCATCTACAAGGTTATCAAAGTAATCCAGAAGGGTGGTTTCAGGGGAGACTTGCCGATCGGCGTATTCCGTGGCTTCTCTGTAAACCGTAAGGATAGTGCCCTCTACCGGGACGGAGACGGCTTTGTACGCCTCTTCCACGCCTTTTTTGAAGGCTTTTGAAAGGGTGGCGACGTCGGCGGTGTTCACGCCCTCAAGCCCCTCCGCTATTCCGGCGAATATTCTGGAAAGAATAACTCCGGAATTGCCTCTGGCGCCCAGAAGCATACCGTGAGCCGCGCGTGAGGCGGCTTCTCCGATGCCGGGCTCGTCGCTGCCTGACAGCTCGCCGGCTCCGGAATCCATGGTCATATACATGTTGTCCCCCGTGTCTCCGTCGGGGATGGGGAATACGTTTAAATCATTGACAAGCTCGCGGTTTGCGTGAAGATTTGCCGCGCCGGCATTTATCATGTTCGAAAACAAACCGCCGTCAATAACTTCGTTCATCATTTTTCCTCCTTGGTGTCGGATGTCGATTCTGTCTTTTTGGGAGAACGGTGAAAGTGCAGCTTTTTGTGAGCTTCGCCTTTTTCATCGCGCCGCGTGCTGATTTCAAAAGGCAGGCGGCGTTCCCTGAGAACTGCTTTGATGAACATATTGATGGCGGTGGTGACATTCATCCCGGTGTCAGCGCAGAACTCTTCGAATTCGGCTTTGTCTTCGGTATCTACTCTCGCGCTGAGTGTTGATAAGGCCATATCTGTTACCTCCTTGCTAATGTAATACATTATATCGCTATCGTATTACAATAGCAAGAGGGGAATTCGTCTCAGTCGGCCAAATCTTTTAATAATCGTCTTTTTGGCCGGTTCTCCGGCCAAACTTCTCAGCACTCCCGAAATTTCCGATTCTTACGAGTATCGAGAGTGCTACAAGCATACTTGCCTCTCAGCACTCCCGAAATTTCCGATTCTTACGAGTATCGAGAGTGCTATAAGCATACTTGCCTCTCAGCACTCTCGAAAATTCCGATTTTTACGAATATTGAGAGTGTTATAAGCATACTTGCCTCTCAGCACTCCCGAAATTTCCGATTCTTACGAGTATCGAGAGTGCTACAAGCATACTTGCCTCTCAGCACTCTCGAAATCTCCAATTTTTACGAATATCGAGAGTGCTACAAGCATATTTGCCTCTCAGCACTCTCGAAATCTCCAATTTTTACGAATATCGAGAGTGCTACAAGCATATTTGCCTCTCAGCACTCT
>JAFTAU010000040.1 GCA_017455435.1 Lachnospiraceae bacterium
ATCATCAATCGGATTATATTTGAAATCCAGGAACAGCTCATATACCTCCGGATAGACCGGGCCGTGTACCCACGCCCTGCAATCCTCTTCAAAGATTGGTCTTCCATATAATGCGGAATACACTCCCTGGATAAAGTAAAGCAGCTTCTGAAGCATGAGCTAAGTTTGTATCTCGATATACTATTTTGGTCTTATGAAGGGTTTTTCTCCGCTTCCTCGGCGTCCCTGATCTGATAATAGTCGTCCATATTGACGGAGACTTTTATCGTATCATCGGGTTTTCGGTTGCTCAAGAGGCACACAGTCTCGCAATGCTTTGTCCAGGGGAACATGTCCACACAGCGGATGCGGCGGATCTGGTAGCCGCGGGCGGCGAGGGTTTCCATGTCGCGGGCGAGGGACTCGGGCTTGCAGCTGACGTATACTATCCGGGGCACTTCATAAGAAAGAATCTTTGAAAGCGCCTTCGGGGTCATTCCTTCACGCGGCGGATCAAGGACGATGAAATCAGGTGCGAAAAGGACGGATCCGGCGGCCGTATCTTCTCCGGCGGCGGTGCCTTTCCCTGCATTTATAGCCTCTCCGGCGGCCCGGCTCAGAACCTCAAACACGTCCCCCGCGATAAAATCGCAGTTCTCCAGACCGTTTCTCGCGGCGTTTTCACGCGCCGCCACTACCGCTTCTTCTACTATCTCCACGCCGGTCACCCTTTCCGCGACAGACGCCAGTATCTGCGCTATCGTCCCGGTGCCGCTGTACAAATCAAAAATCTTTTGCCCTGCGATGTCTCCGCAGTATTCCCGCACAACAGAGTACAGCCGCTCCGCGCCGAGGCTGTTCGTCTGGAAAAACGAAAAAGGCGTAATCTTGAATTTCAGTCCGAGCAGCTCTTCAAAGAAATAATCGCGGCCGTATAGCACCGTGGTTTCCTGACTCTGCACAGTATCAGCGGGAAGATTGTTTTCGGCAAAAAGGATTCCGGCTATTTCACCGTCAAGAGTGAGCGAAAGCAGCTCCGACGCGAAGTCTCGCAGCAGACTGTTTTCCGAAGCCGGCGTTTTTTCCAATCCGCGCACACCTGCCCCGTCATACAAAAGCAGCTCTGACGCAGCGGCCAGCAGCACGAGAATCTCCCCCGTCTTTGCCGCCTTTCGAATCACGAGGTGGCGGAGCGCGCCGCTCTGACGGCGCTTGTGATAATACGAAATCCCCCGCTGCCCAAAAAAATCCAGCGTCGCAGTAAGAATCTTCCTGTAATCCTCGTCAACTATATTACAGCCGTCCACCGTGATGACGTTGTAAAAGCTCTTTTTCTGATGAAGCCCCAGCGTCAGCGGACCGTCCTTTCTGTCGTCGCCGAAGCTGAATTCCATCTTGTTGCGGTAGCCGCGGATGCGCGGCGAAAAAACGGCGTCCTCCCACACGTCGTCACCGGCAAAAGGCCTCATCAGGTCTTTGACCTTTGAAACCTTTTTTTCGAGCTGTTCCTCATAGCTCATATCCTGGTAGGTACAGCCGCCGCAAAGCCCGAAATGCGGACAAATCTCTCTGTTTTCTTCTTGCATTTAAACCCGGTCCTTTTGTCATATAATGAAAAACACCGGCCACAGACCGGTGTCTTCTTGTCAATGTAGGATTATTCCTCGGTTTCGGCCTCGTCTACTCCGTCTTCCTCAAGGAGATCCGCGATGTCGTCATCGTCAAAGTAAAAATCCTCGTCAAACTCGTCATAGTCGTCGCAGATGAAGAAACGGTACACTGCATATGCAATGCCGGCTACAGCCGCGACAGCGCCGATAATTATAAGAATAGTCTTAATCGTACTGTTTTCTCTTTTTTCCATTGTAAGCCCTCCTGATTCTTTTTATGAACTTGAAAAAATTATAGCATTTTTAAAAACAGATTTCAACCTGCTCTTTTGGGGCGGCACGGTCATTTTCCGAACAGGCTTCCAAAGATTCCGCGCCCGAGACTGGAGCCGAGGTTTCCTCCGAGGCGCTTTCCGAACGAGCCTCCCACACTCTTTCCGAGGGCGTTGCCAAGCTCTCTGCCTATGGTGCTGCCCGCCGTGCTTGCGACGTTTTTAACCACGCGGCTCTTTTGTCTTCCGGCGGATGCGGCCTGCTTTTCGGCAGCCTTCTGCTCTGCCAGAGCCTGCTTTTCAGCGGCCTTCGCCTCTTCCTGCTCAGCCTTAAGCCTCTCCGCTTCCTCCGCGTCGGCTATACCCTTGCGCTGCAAAAACTCGTAAGCGGAATCCCTGTCAAAAAAGTCCCTGTACTTCAGATATAGCTCATTGGCGTTTATCGCCGCTTCCCTCTCCGCATCGGAAAGCGTCTCCATGGAGCACTGCGGCGGCAGAATAACGCCTTTTTCCGCAATGGTGGGAACACCGCTTTCATCGAGCACTGAAACCAGCGCCTCGCCTATGCCGAGATTAATCAGCGTATCATATGTATCAAAAGCAGGATTGGTGCGGAAGGAATCCGCCGCCGCCCTGACGGCCTTTTGCTCAGTGGGAGTGTAAGCGCGAAGACCGTGCTGAATCTTGTTTCCGAGCTGCGCCAGAATGCCGTCCGGAATATCCCTGGGGCTCTGCGTGATGAAATAAATGCCGACGCCTTTGCTGCGGATCAGCTTTACAACCTGCTCCAGTTTTTCAAGGAGCTCACGCGAAGCATTGTCAAAGAGCAGATGCGCTTCGTCAAAGAAGAATACCATGCGCGGGCGCGGAAGATCTCCCACCTCGGGGAGCGTCTCGTAGAGCTCGCTGATCATCCAGAGCATAAAGGTTCCGTACATGGTCGGATTATGCATTAGCTTCTGGCGGTCGAGCACGTTTATCACACCCTTGCCATTGTAATCCGTCCTGATCCAGTCCGCTATATTGAGTGCGGGCTCGCCAAAGAACTGCTCTCCGCCCGCCGCCTCCAGAGCCACGATGGCTCTGATGATGGCCGCCAGCGACTGCTTTGTGACGTTGCCGTATTTCATAGAAAACACGTCGGCATTCTCTCCGGCAAAATTGAGCATTGCCTTTAAATCCTTGGTATCGATAAGCAGCAGCCCCTCATCGTCCGCTGCCTTAAAGGTGACGGTCAGAACCGCCTCCTGCGTGGCATTCAGCCCCAGAATGCGGGAAAGCAGCAGCGGTCCCATCTCGGAAACCGTAGTGCGAAGCGGCATGCCTTTTTCCGCGTAAACGTCCCAGTAAGCGGTGGGGAAACCGCGGAAGGCAAAGCCCTCTGCCTCGAGACCGTACTCACTGACGCGTGCTCCCACAAACCCATCCGGCGTGCCGGGCTTTGACATGGCGGCGAGGTCTCCTTTCATATCGGCCAGAAAAACAGGAACGCCGCAATCCGAAAATGACTCGGCAAGCACCCTCAGCGTGGTGGTCTTTCCCGTTCCCGTAGCACCGGCTATCAGTCCGTGGCGGTTTGCCATTTTGGTATTGATAAACAGCTTTTCTCCGCCCGCCATTCCGAACCAGATTTTTTCGTCTTTAAACATAAGGCTTCCTCCGTTTTAAATCTTTTCCAGCTTTGCAAAGCTTGCAAAAAGCTTTTTACTGCCTACGCGGTCAAAATCGACCGTAACTTCAAAATCACGTTTTCCGTCTTCTATGGCTGCAACCGTGCCCTCTCCGAACTTGATATGTCTGACCCTGTCGCCTACGCCGTAGCTAAGCTTAGTCAGCCTGCCGGTTTCGAGCGTCTTTCCGAGATACGCCGCAGCGCTTCCGCTGCCGATAACGCTGCCGGGGCGAGCGTTACGCGGCTCCGCCGCGCTGCCTGAAGCTCTCGCTCCCATGCCGTATTTCGCATATTCAGGAAGAACCGGTGACTTTGCACGGGGCGATTTGCCTTCGGTTTCAAGCATCTCCTCCGGTATCTCCTTGATAAAACGGGACACCTGCGAAAAGCGGGTTTCGCCGTTTACCATTCTCTCACGCGCCGCGGAGAGAGTGAGCTTTTCTTTGGCGCGGGTGATACCCACATAGCACAGGCGGCGCTCTTCTTCGATGTCGCTCTCATCACCGCTGCTGATGGACATATAACCCGGAAAAAGGCCCTCTTCCATTCCGGCGAGGTCTACTCTGGGAACTTCCAGTCCCTTCGCGCCGTGCATGGTCATCAACACGACTCTGTTTTCGTCATCGTCAAGCGTGTCCACGTCCGCCACCAGGGCGACTTCCTCCAGAAACTGAGAAAGCGCAGTCATATCGCCCGGCTCGTCCGGAAACTCAGCGGCCTTGTTTATCAATTCCTCAATATTCTCTATGCGGCTTTCGGCCTCGATGGTCTTTTCCTCGCGAAGTTCCTTAATATAGCCGCTTTTCTCGCAGACCGCCTCGACAAGCTCTTTGATCGAAAGGCTGCCGCGAACCTCGCGAAGCCCCTCTATCACAGACACAAAGCCCGCAATCTTCGCCGCGGTGCCCGAATTGATTCCGGAAATCCTGTCCGCGCAGGTAAGCGCCTCGTAAAAATCAATGCCTTCACTCGCGGCATAGTCCGCCAGCCTGGTCACCGTGGTCTGCCCGATGCCGCGGCGCGGAACATTGATAATCCTCTGCACAGAGAGATCGTCCTTTGCGCCGACCACGGTCTTTAAATATGCGATAATGTCTTTTATTTCGCGCCTCTGATAGAAATTGACGCCGCCCACGAGCTTGTACGGAATGCTGTAGAGCACGCATTTTTCCTCGAAAAGACGCGATTGGGCGTTGGTGCGGTAGAGTACCGCGCAGTCTCCGTACGCGAAGCGGCGCAGGTTTGCCTTTATGTCCATCACGATGCCTTCCGCCTCGTCGTAGGCGGTGGAGTATTCGCGGTATTCCACCGGGTCGCCGCCGCCCTTATCCGTCCAGAGCGTTTTGGCTTTGCGGCCTCTGTTGTGCTTTATGACAGCGTTTGCGGTATTCAGTATATTGGAAGAGGAACGGTAATTCTGCTCCAGCTTTATCACGCGGGCCTTGGGGAAATACTGTTCAAACTCGAGGATGTTGCGGATATCCGCGCCACGAAATTTGTATATGGACTGGTCGTCGTCTCCCACTACGCAGAGATTGCCGTATTTTGACGCCAGCAGCCTGACAAATTCAAACTGCACGGTATTGGTGTCCTGATACTCGTCCACCATGATGTATCTGAAACGCTCCTGCCACGAAAGCAGCACCTCAGGAAACCGTGTAAAAAGCTCTACGGTATTTAGCAGCATATCGTCAAAATCCATGGCGTCATTGGCGCGGAGCTGCTTTTGGTACTCCTCGTAAACTTCCGCAATTTTGCGCCCGCGATAGTCTCCGGCCTGCTTGTACATATCATCCGGTGTCTCAAAAGAATTCTTCGCCGAGGAAATGACCGACAGCAGCATCCTCTCCGGGTACATTTTATTGTCCACATCGAGCGTCTTTAAAACGCGCTTCATAAGCGCCTTTGTGTCATCGGTATCGTAAATGGTGTAGTTGGACGTATAGCCGAGCAGCTCTGCGTGACGGCGCAGAATCCGCCCGCAGGTGGCGTGAAATGTGGCTACCCAGACCTTTCCGCCGTCTTCTTCGCAAAGCCTGTCGATGCGCTCTTTCATTTCGCCGGCGGCCTTGTTCGTAAAGGTAATGGCGAGAATGTTCCACGGATCGACGCCCTTTTCGGATATCAGATAGGCGGCGCGATGCGTAAGAACGCGGGTCTTTCCCGATCCTGCGCCCGCCAGAATCAGTACGGCGCCCTCAGTGGTCTCGACCGCTTCTCTTTGTTTGTCATTTAATGTTTCAAGTAATTGCAAGGTGAACACTCCCGAATTTTCAGATGCTTTTATTTTAACTTATTTTGACGGTCAAAACAACAGCCACATACGGAAAAATATGCTATAATCAAACGGAAACACAAGGAGAGACGCTATGATTTATTTTATCGTAAACACTACCTCCCGCTCCGGCAAAGGCGCGAAGGTCTGGAATGAGCTTTTGGGTATAATCCGTGAAAGCGGCGAGCCTTTCGAGATTTTTGAGACGCAGTACGGCGGACATTCGACAGAGCTCGCAAAAGACATCTGCGAAAAAACGACTCCCGGCGACACTATCGCGGTCTTCGGCGGCGACGGCACACTTAACGGCGTGATAAACGGTATAGACCCGGAAAAGCGCGTCACGCTGGGCTTTATTCCCTTCGGCTCCGGAAATGATTTCGCCAGAGGAACGGGAATAGTCAAAGACCCGTTTAAGGCTCTCGACATCATTCTTCACGGAAAAGATACCAAAAGCTTTGATCTGGGCGAAGTCGCATTGCCGGACGGTACGTCCCGCCGTTTCTGCATCAGCAGCGGCGCAGGATACGATGCGGCCGTCTGCGATGAGCTCGACAAAAGCCATGTAAAAAAGATTCTGAATCGCCTGCACATCGGAAAGCTGGCGTATTTTGTCATAGGACTCAGTCAGTGGCTGAAACATCCGAAGATTTCCGGCAGCCTCCTGCTCGACGGCAAAGACACTGTCAGCTTCAATCGTCTGTCCTTTGTTTCGGTACAAAATCTGAAATATGAAGGCGGCGGCTATCCCTTTGCCCCTCAGGCGGACCCCACGGACGGCCTGCTCAGCCTGTGCGTGGTGGCCATCCGCAGCCGTCTGAAATTCTTCTGCGCCCTGCTTCCTTCAAAGAGCATAAAGAACTGGCACACCCGTTTTAAAGGCACAAAACTGGTCAATTGCAGGCAGGCCACACTGAAATTAGAAAAAAAACTCACCGTCCACACGGACGGCGAGGTGATAGGTCAGTATGACGATATTACGTTCCGGGTTCTTCCCTCTGCGATGCTTCTGAAGGTATGAGGAGCCTCGGGCGGACATTTTCGTAGATAATCCACAAAAATAAAATGGTAAGAATCGCACCGGCGGCTATATACACTATGGCCGCCGTATTTGATTCGGTTACAAAATCCAGCACACCGGTCTCCGTGGCAATAACCGAAAAGAGATTTGCCCCGACGTGGAACAGAATCGGAGCGACCACGCTCTTAAAGCGTTCATAGACAAACGCCATAAACATTCCCAGTATGAATGCGTAAATTCCCTGCACGATATTTCCGTGGAAAACCGCAAAAATAAGCGCCGAAAAGAACATAGATAACTTTACCGGGCAGCGTTCGCGCATTCTCCTGTAAATAAGCCCTCTGAAACAAAGCTCCTCCACAACCGGACCCAGAACAACGATAGACAGCAGTTCAACGATAATGCCGCCGCTGTAAATAATCTCGCTGAACTGATCCATATATTCGGAGTCAATCTGGTAAATGCCGCTGATTTCTATGAGATTATTCACGGTAACGGCGGTGGTCACTCCCAGCAGGACTGCCACCGCGAAAAAGCCAGCGGGCACTTTGTCGTAGGTTTCATGCGTCCCTTCTCTGTATCTGCGTTTTGTGTCGAGATGCATAAACAGAATAAACAGGGGAATAGCAATGACAGAAGAAATAATGCTGAGAATATTCGCATTTTCGAGCAGAACCTCAAGCAGGTACTGCTCGCTTTGCCTGAGCATTTCCTGAAATTCATTATAGAGCTGTGGATTTGCCAGAGCGTATCTTAACGCTGCAAAAAAGCCGAAAATGAATTCGGTGATAAACTGTACCCCGAACAAAATCAGTACGGGGTAAAACAGTCTCCATATAAATCTGCCTGAACCGGTTTTTTTGACAATCTTTTTTTCTTCCATAATATGATATCAGTCGCCTCCGCCATCACCGGGAGTCGGGTCCTCGGGCGGCTCCGGCTCCTGTGTGGGCTCGGGTGCCGTAGGCTCCGTGGGGGTCGTAGGGGACGTAGGTGTGCTCGGGTTGGTGGGCTCCGCGACGGCGGTTCCTATGGTAACGGTCTTTCGGGAGCCTTCGTAAACGTCCTTTGAAACAATTTCCCTGCTGATTTCTTTGCCGTCTATATAAACAATCTTTTCAAGATATGATGATGTAGCCGGATGCCTGGTACCCGTCGTTTTCTTGTATGAAGCCGGCTTGGTCTTGTCATATACGATTTTGTCTTCCGGGGTGCTCTGCTTTGTGATGACGCTGTTATACTTCACCTCGCGGTTCGCTGGTCTCTCATCGCGTCCGTAAACGGTGAAGGTGCAGACGCGGCTCTTGGAATGCCCCTCGATATAGATGGGGTATTTGGTATTATTGGTAAATTTAAGGTCCTTGTAACCGTCCGAAATGGCGGCGTCGCAGGACGCCGGAAGGTACGAGACCAGCATGGAGTGATTGTGCCTCTCGTCTATCTGAAGCTCCGCCTCCAAAAGCGCGTTGTAAAGGGTAGATGAAACCTGGCAGACGCCGCCGCCTATCGCGTCGACGGAGTTGCCGTTTACATACTGGGGAGCCTTGCGATATCCGTGCTCTACGTCGCGTTTTTCCATCAGGTCGCTGGCGGAAGCGGACTCGCCCGGCATAAGCATCAGACCGTTTATCTTGCTGCAGCCGAGAGCTACGTTATGAGCGCGGTTGTCCGTTCCTCCCACCTTTGTGGAGCAGGTTCCCAGCTCGTCCGTAATCATTTCCAGATCCGAGGCCTTTACGCGGGCTTCTGTCACGGCGGCGTCCCCGGTCACCCGCATTCCGCTTGCGGGACCGTTTTCGGCAATGGCGGTTTTTATGGCTTCCAGTGTATTTTCTTCGTTTATCACCAGACCGCTCCTGTCAGGCGTGATGACAAACTTTCCTTTTTCGAGGGTGATTGTGGCGTCAACCGCCGTGTCGAAGGTTCCGAGAACATTTTTTATGTAGGCGGCAAGTTTTTGCTCACTGTAGGTAAATCCGCTGACGTAAGCGGTGCCGTCGGTCTCGGCGTCTTTTGATGATTTGTACCGGTCTATCAGTCCGGGTTCGTTTCCGAGGGCAATAATAGTTTCGCACAAACTCTCTTCTGAGTATTTAAGATCTATCTGAGCGAAAGGAATCTCGGCGCTGCTTTCGCCAAACAGCACGACCAGAGAACCGGCGGCGGTGTCCGCGTGGGCGCCGTCAACTATGGCTTTCGCTTCCGCGAGCGTCTTTCCGGATACGTCGGCGCCGTCTATTGTGGTGCCTTCCTGCATGGTGAGAATTTCTATCCTCGGTTCCTCTCCGTCAAAAGACGCGGCCAGAGCCTCCGCTCCTAAGAGCAGCATCGCGGCAGAAAAGATGATTGTGAACAATTTGATCGTTTTCATTGTTTTACCCGGTTATTTGTTTATAAAAGCGCAGGCGGCAATGGCTGCGACGGCGCCGTCGGCGCAGGCGGTGGTCACCTGACGGAGCGACTTGCTGCGGCAGTCACCTGCCACAAAGACATTGGGAGTGCGGGTGACGCAGGACTCGCCCGAGGCAAAGTAGCCTCTCTCGTCCAGCTCAGCCACTCCGGAAAACAGTTCATTGTCCGGAATAAATCCGATTGCCAGGAAAAGTCCGTCGCAGGCGGCAGTCTTTTCAGTGCCGTTCTCGCTGTATCTGACTCCGGTCAACCGACCGCCTTCCGTTTCCAGCGCGAGTATCTTCGTTCCGACGTGGGTTTCCACGTTTTCGCGACCGAGGAGCTGTTTTTGAAGCTTTTCGTCGGCAGTGAAAAACGGCAGATCCTGAAGCATTATAAGCTTTGAAACCGTGTCTGCGAGCAGGTTTCCCTCTACGAAAGCGGAGTTTCCGCCGCCTATCATACAGACCGCCTTGTCGCGGTAAAAGTCACCGTCGCAGACAGCGCAGAAATGCACGCCGTTTCCGATCAGATCTTCTTCTCCGGGCAGTCCCAGCACTCTGTGCTTTGTGCCCGTGGCGATGACTGCGGCGCGTCCGGTGAGCGTCTCGCCCGCCGCCGTGGTGACGGTGACTGTTTCTCCGTCGGACACAAGCGAGGTAACCTCATCCAGCACAACTTCGCCGCCCTGTCCCATGACCTGTTCCAGATAAGCGTCGGCGAACTCGTCTCCGCCTATGCTCGCAAACCCGGGGATGTTTTCAACCCTGGGCGAATTTGTAATCTGACCGCCGAAGACATCTTTCTCGACGACCATTACTTTTTTTCCGTTTCTTAGAGCATAGAGGGCTGCCGTAAGTCCGGCAGGCCCTCCTCCGATTACTATAATATCGTACATTATTTACCTTCCGTGCGCCTTCATCCAGTCTATCGCGGCGTTGGCCCCTTCATACCTGGTTCCGTCCGGATCAATGATGGTGGGCGTCTGAGTAATGCCGAGTTCTTTTGCGATTTCCATGTTCTGGGTGCAATTTACCTCGATAAAACTGATGCCGGCTATTTTGAAACGCTGCTCAGCGCCCTTGCACTTGGGGCAATGCTCTTTAGTGTAAATAGTGGGCATTTCATTGACGTCGGTCTTTTCGGCGTGCTTTTCCACGGTGGCGGTGGCCGTCGCGGCAGCCTTTTCTTCTATCTTTTCCTCACTGACCGTGACGTCAGCGCCCTGAGTATTGGTCATGCAGACTTTCTTGTCCTTACCGCGCTTTAAAGTGCTAGCCTCGATTACATATTCGCGGCGGTCTTTGTACTCCTGGGTCTTGCCTTCGTTCCAGTTTTGGACCGGACGGTAGTAGCCGGTAATGCGGCTGTAAACCTCTGCCTTTGCTCCGCAGACGGGGCAGGTGAAATGCTCGCCGGTGATGTAGCCGTGCTCCTTGCAGACGGAGTATGTGGGCGACATCGTATAATAAGGCAGCTTGTAATTTTCGGCGATAGTGCGGACAAGCTTGGCCGCTGACTCCCAGCTGGGCAGTTTTTCGCCGAGGAATGCGTGGAATACCGTTCCGGAGGTATAGAGCGTCTGGAGCTCGTCCTGAATATCGAGCGCGTCGAATATATCGGAAGTGAAGCCTACGGGCAGGTGCGAGCTGTTTGTGTAATAAGGCGTCGCGCCGTCGTTCGCGGTCTTGATGTCCGGATAACGCGCCTTGTCGTGCTTTGCGAGGCGGTATGAAGTGGACTCCGCGGGAGTGGCTTCGAGATTGTAAAGGTCGCCGTACTGCTCCTGGTAATCGGAGAGGCGCTCGCGCATGTGATTGAGAACGTCCTTTGTGAACTCCTGAGTGGCGGGATCTGTCATATCTTTTCCGAGCCAGCAGGCATTGAGGCCGACTTCGTTCATGCCGACAAGGCCGATGGTGGAGAAGTGATTGTCAAATGTGCCGAGATAATGCTTTGTGTAGGGGTACAGGCCGCCGTCCAGAAGCTTTGTGATAACTTCTCTCTTGACCTTGAGAGATCTGGCGGAGATGTCCATCATCTTATCAAGGCGCTGATAAAACTCCTCCGGAGTCTTTGACAGGTAGGCAATTCGCGGCATATTGATGGTGACAACGCCTACAGAGCCGGTGGACTCGCCGGAGCCGAAGAAACCGCCGGATTTGCGGCGAAGCTCACGGAGGTCAAGACGCAGGCGGCAGCACATGGAACGCACGTCGCTGGGCTCCATATCGCTGTTGATGTAGTTTGAGAAATAAGGAGTGCCGTATTTTGCCGTCATCTCGAAGAGAAGGCGGTTGTTCTCGGTGTCGCTCCAGTCAAACTCGCTCGTGATGGAGTAGGTGGGGATG
>JAFTAU010000041.1 GCA_017455435.1 Lachnospiraceae bacterium
AATCCAGTAAGGAACCAGAACGGATTCTCCGGCCTTGGAAATCGAAGACGCGAAGGAATTGAGCTGACTGAGCGACGGCGCACCGTCGATGGTAAGATACGCTCTTCCGGCTATTGCCCTTACGGCGTCCTCAAGCTTGGGAACCTTGTAAGGGCTGACTCTGCCCTTCAGGCCGCAGTGATTGTCACTGTATTTGAGATTCAGAAGCTGTATCTGGGCGTATGTCCATGCGCTGACATTATCGGAATCCGGAACCGTGCCGGGATGAGCCTCACGATAAGCCGTAACGTTCGTGGTTTTCGTGAGCGTTTCGTCGTGCATCAGAATCATCACACCGTCTTTGGTGGTTTTTGTATCCACTTCTACCATATCAGCACCGTAAAGCACTACAGATATGACAGACTGAAGTGAGTTTTCGGGATAGAAACTTTCCCAGCGGTCCGCTCTGTGAGCAACAGCAAGAATGTTGGAATCATAATTGTCGTATGCCTTGGCTTTCGCCTTGACACTCGACCAGTTGTTGTTTGCTGCCGTCCAGAGACTGCTTACATTAGTGCCGGTGTACCATCCTGGTACAAACAGGTTCTTGTCAGACAGAATCTGGCTGGTGGTATAAGTGGTATTTCTGGTATAAAGAAGGTTCTCGGAAGAACCGATCTTAGGAAGTGTTCCGGAGGAAGCGGTACGGAAGGCACTGAAGTACACTGTGTTTCCTACCTGCTTTTTGCCGGCGTCCTGAGAATTGTGCTGATAAAGCTGGAGGCTGATTTCATTGACGACGGTGTCGGATGTAATTGTTCCGCCCTTGGTGAAATCGGACAGCTTTACTCCAATCCAGCCGCAGAAGCCTGCGGTAATTTTGATTCTGGAATAAGAAGCCGTTCCTGCGTTTGCAACGGTGGCAATACCGCTCGTTACGCTGTTAGCCGCAGAATTATACCCAATCTGAGTGATTGCGGCGCTGCCGGAATTGTCCTCGATGGTATAAACCGAGGCGCCTATTCTCAGAGTGGCTGAATTGAGTTTGATATCCAGACGATTGTCTGAGGTCATATCCGTAGCGTCGGCATAGAACCAGAACATATCGTCGTCGGATGCGGGCTTGAATGACTTGAATCCCTTTGTAAAGAGATTGTCGGCTGACAGTACGACCTTAGCAGTAGTAGTTTTTTCGGCACTTGTAAGAGTTATGCCCATGCCGAGACTGTCACCAAAGCCCTTGTGAGGAAGCATTCTGACGTTTACGTCATTCTGTCCGGACGCAAGATCCTTTGTAACCAGTCCGCTGGCGGTCAGTTCCTGTCCGGAAAGATTGCTCGAAGAAGTCTCCCATACGGAGGCGACGTTTGCGGCCTCAAGAAGGACTTCCGAATCGGAAGAGGTGTTCATCTCTCCGCTTCCGCCGTTCGCTGAGATATACTCGTCAGCTGCATGGCCGTAATTGTTCAGTGCGGAAAGCAGTCCCGAAAGACCTTCGGAAGCGTTCATTCTGGCAAGATATGTATAAACACCGTATCTCACAGCGTGCTTTACTACGCCTGCCTTTGCGACGCTTACCGTAAAGTAGGTGTCAAACTGCTGAGGCAGAATGTCTGCTATCTCAACAAGGTACAGACCCTCGCCAAGATCCGTCACAACGCTGTCGGTCAGATGATAAGTCTGCTGTGCGGAACCGCTATTGATAATAATAGTGGTATCCGAAGCGCCGTCCGCGCGAACCTTGAATTTGAGGCTGACTTTGTTGCCGACCCAGACGGATGCACTGCGTACGGTATTAACGGTGCCGACTGCGTCCTGAACAACCAGAGTCGGAGGCGTATCAACCGAATAGTTCTTCTGGCTTTCATTTGCCCATACCGAGTCTCCGGCAAGCCTGTCGGTCTTGTATTCGGAATACTCCTGCAGAGCTGCGCCGAATTTGAGCATATTGGCAAGGAAGTTCTTTAACTTGGTGTTGCTCGGATAAGTCCTGACAAGGATTCCGCAGTAGTTTTCGACGGAGATTCCCCTGTCACTCTTTACCCTGTAAACAGCCTCATCATCCGAGCCGGATTTTCTGAGAATAACTTCGCCGGTGATTTCATCGGTAAGCTGGTTAAGGAAAATTTCATTGAAGGTAAACTTGTAGTAGCCGTTAAAGTCTCCGGATGTGATGCGGGTTCCGGTAAGCTCACGAGCGTCATAGCTTCCGAGCTTTGCATTAAAGACTATCGATTCGTCCGAAGCAAGAGTGCGGTTGAGCTTGAAGTAGAAGTCCGCCTTAATCGTGGAGCCAACGGTAAGCTGCTCATAGACCTTGTCTACGATATTCGGAAGAGCGGTGTTGAGCAGGACTTTGGTTCCGAGCGCAGGCATTCCGTTATTTACTACCCAAGGCTCGTCAAAGTTCATGCTCTCGCCGAACTCGCCGTTCGCATCTCCGGTGATGCTTCTGGCATAAATGCGGATGCCGGTGATGGCAGTGCCCCAGATGATATCATCCAGAGTGAAGCCGACCCAGCCTGACGCTCCCGCTGCCATTCTGATAACGCCTCTGGCCGCACGGTCGTTGGTAATACCGTTTACAGTGCTTCCCGCGGGGATTGTTGTCATCACGGCATTTCCGCCGGATGCGGTAATAGTATATAAAGGAAGGGTCCTTTCCGTGGAGGCCGGTGTCTTGAAATTGTAATTATTAAATTCTATAGAAATATACTGTTCTGTAGAGAAACCGTTCTCTGCCCAAATCCAGAAGATATCTCCTTTTCTGATTTCTCTGGAAGGGGTGAATCCGGTAACCTTTGACCATTTGTTGGAAACACCGTTTATGATGCCGCCGTTTGAGCTCTTGACATTAACAGTCATCATGAGAGCCTTGCTGCCGCGAAGACCAGTATCGGAAATCTCCAAAACAGTCGAGCCGCGGTTTGCGGTGGAATCGGTTCCCGGAAGAACAGCGTCGGAAGGAAGATTGTCTATATCCCAGAGACACTGTGCATAAGAGGGATCGACATAGGTGACATTAACGTCAAAGGTGTCAGTGAAGCCTTCATAAGAAACGGTAATGGTCTGTACGCCCGCAGTATCGGTATTATAACCGGAAATCATTTCCTGTCCTACCGGAATAATCTCGGTGTCGCCGTTCTGATAAGCAACAGTCAGTTCCGCTCCTGCGAGGTTGATTGCTTCTCCGGTTTCGTATTCGGTCTTGTCGGGATCCGAAGTGAGTTCCATAGAAACAACCGCAACGGCGCTTCGATCGGGAAGAAGGCCCTGGCTGCAGACCCAGAATTCGTCGAAATAAATGCTTCTGCCGACGGTTCCATTATTGTCTCCGGACTGGCTTCTGACATACAGACGAAGACCGGTGATGGCCTTGTCTCCGCCCTGAAGTCCTTCGATGTCGTAGAGCGGGATTCCTACCCAGCCGCTTCCGCCGTTTGCAACGAGGATGGCTCCTCTGGCGTTCGACTTGTTGTTTGTGAAGCTTCCCACGGTTTTTCCGGGGGTGAGCTCAACAGCCTGTCCGTTTACTATGGTAAAGAGGGAATTTGTTCTATCCGTGGCGGTAGGAGTTCCGCCGGCGTTGGTGGTACCGGTGGTAAACTCTACAACAACGAATTCATTTTGACCGAGCTTGTTATCAACCCAGAACCAGAAAACGTCATCTTCGGCAACAACGTCTTTGCTCTTAACGCCGGTAACGCCGGAGGTAACCCAGTTTTCTCTCTGGAGAGTACCGTTCAGAATACCTGCATTGGTACTGGCAGTTTCGACTGTCATGGCAAGAGCCGCCGATCCGTCGATACCGGCATCTTCATCAATACTGAATGTCATTCTTCCGCGGAGATCGGTGTTGTTTGCACCCGAGTCACGATCGCTTCCGGGGAATATGAAAGGATTTCCCACAGTATCCACATCCCAGAAAAGATATCTTCTGCCTGTGCTTTGCATAGTGACTTCAGCGTTGTAGGAGAGAGAAAATCCCTCGTATTCGACTGTAAGAGTCTGTGAGCCGGCGGTATAGGCGGAGAAGCCGGATACCATACCGGTGGTCATCGGAATGACCTCAGAGGTAGTGTCCGTATAATTGACACGGATATATCCGCCTGTAACATCAAGGGCTTCGCCGAGTTCATAAGAAGTTTTTGAAGGCTGTGAAACCCATTCTATGGAAGAAACCTCTTTTATGACGCTCACAGGGCCGAGACCCATTGAAGAAACAGTGAAATTGTCAAAATAGAGATTCGAACCTGCAGAAACAGCATCCGCGTACTGTCCGGATTTTCTAACGAAAATATCTATCGCACTGACAGTGCTGTTAATCAGCTGTGAGTCAGTAGATACTACCGGAATTCCAATCCAGCCTTCAAAGCTTTTTCCTACGACTATTCCGGACGAGGAACCATTTGATGCGTGATACTCAATTCCGAGACCGTCATTGGCAATTGTCGCGCTGGTTACACGTGATATGGCGGTGACATTGCCGTTTCCATCCAGCGTATAGATGTTTGTGGCGGTAAAATTGACCGACGAGTTCCCGACCCTAAACTGGAACAGCATACGATAGTTCGTATTTGTATCGGATTTCAGGTAGAACCACATAATATCGTTTTCACTAAACGAATGGTTTGTAATGGATCCGCCCGAAAGCCTCAGCGTCTGCGTCTGTTTGTTGGAATTCGTGGACGCGGCTGATATGGCATAATTCAGCGATTTGCTGCCAGCATATCCTCCGGTCGCCGAAACAGTCGCTGTCATCGTTCCGCGATCTGCATTGGTTGTGGCGATGGTCGCCCCCGACGGCGCAGCCCCTGCGGTCGCACTCTCAAAATCCCAGAGAGTGTTAATGTAGGCCGCACTTGCAGTGATCGGAGTGATCCCCAAAATCATGGCAAAAGCTATAAGCAGTGCCAGAGCCTTTCTGAATCGTTTCATAACTAACCTCCAATAAAACATTGATTAAGAGTTACTTTGTATATAAAAGCTCTTCGTTTGTAAGTGCAGGAAGCGTGCCGGCCGATGTCACCCAGAAGCCGTCAAAGACGATGCTTCCTCCGAAAGTGCCGTTTGTGGCGGCAGACATGCTCCTGACGTAGAGCCTAATACCGTCAAGGGTATTTCCGGTCATTCCGTCAATATCGGAAAGCGGAATGCCAATCCACCCATATCCGCCGGAAGCAACTTTTATGGCGCCTCTGGTGGACGTAATATCGTTTGTTATCGAACCTATCGTACTGCCGGGTGAAAGCGTCTTTATTGCGGCCTTTCCGCTGCCGTCGTCGCCGATAGTGTAAAGGACGTTGGTACGGGAGACAGCTGTGGGGGTACCGCCGATTTTTGTTGTGCCGCTGGTGAACTCGGCTACGACGTATTCGTCCTCTCCCAGCTTATTATCAACCCATACCCAGAAAATATCGCCGTCCTGTACGGCTCTGGAAGCGGTGAAGCCCGATACTCCGGCTGTAACCCAGTTCTCCTGGTTCTTGGTGCCGTTAATAATACCGGAATTGCCGCTGGCAGTCGCCAGGTTCATAGTAAATGCCGCGCTGCTGCAGATACCGCTGTTTTCGACGGCAAAGTTCATGGTGCCGCGATTCTTGGTTGTGTCCTTTGAAGGGAACACAACGGTTCCGGTCAGGGATTCAAGATCCCAGAGCTTCGCCGAATATGCGGTCACGACGGGTTTGGTGTAAAGCAGCTTGTCAGAGGTCAGCTCAGGAAGCGAGCCGTCGGTGATCCAGAATTCGTCAAAGTAAATGCTCTTTCCTGCTATTCCGTTGTCATTGCCGCTGAGGCTTCTGACATAGATACGGAAGCCGTCTACCGTCTTTCCGGACATGCCTTCTACGTCGCTGAGCGGTATTCCTATCCAGCCGTAGCCGCCGTCCGGAACCTTTATGGCACCTCTGGTGGTAGAGTTGTCATTGGTAATGCTTCCTATGGTGCTGCCGGGAGCCAGAGACTTCCTGACAGGATTGCCATTTCCGTCATCCGCTATCACGTAAAGTACGTTTGACCTGGAAACTGCGGTAGGAGTTCCCTTGGCGGTGTTCGTGCCGTTTATAAACTCGACAACCACGTATTGATCCTGACCGAGTTCATTGTCGACCCAGAACCAGAATACATCATCTTCAACGGCGCGTGAGGATACAAAGCCGGTGACACCTTTTGTCTTCCAGTTCTCTTTATTGAGAGTACCGTTGATAATACCGGCATCGGTACTCTTCTCAGATACCGTCATCGCAAAGGCCTTTGAGCCGCCGATACCCTTCTTGTTCTCGACAGAGAACGCCATGGCGCCGCGGTTGGCCATACTGTCAACTGACGGCAGCGTGCTGCCTGTATCGAGACTGTCAATATCCCAGACACGCTCGTTGTAGGCTTCGGAAACATATTTGGTGTAAAGAAGCTGATCATTTGACAAATCGGGCATTCTTCCCGCGGATGTGACCCAGAACTCGTCAAAGTAAACCGCATCTCCGTCCGCCTGCATGGCAGGGCTGTAGGAACGGGTGAATATCTGCAGGCTGCTGATAAGGTTTCCGGAAAGTCCGGAGAGACCCTTGACAGGTATGCCTATCCAGCCGCAGGCACCCGGCACCAGAGTAAAGCGCTGCCAGCCTGAGCTGCCGTGATTCTCAAGACCGATGCCGTGATAAGATGAGCCCTTCGCGACAGATACTATAACGGGAGTTCCGCCGCTGTTCTTTATGGTGTAGAAGTTATCCATTTTCGTCGACAGGCCGTTAGGATAGACAAACATCGTCTGAGGTCCGGAGATACTGGTATCAACCCAGAACCATATAATATCTTCCGAAGCCGGCGTGATGTTGTCGTTTGCGCCGAGCTCAGAGGTGAGATTGACTGTCAGCGTATTGGCCTGAGCGTCAGAACCTGTGGTAACTACCTTTGTAAGTGTGTATGCCAGGGCGTTCGTCTGCTTTGAAGAGCCGTTTATCATGCCTTTTTCTGCAGCTATCGTGCCGCTTACTGTGCTTCTGGCAGCGTTGGTAAGAACTTTGCCGACAGACGTGCCGTCATTGATGCCTGCTGCGTCACCGGAATCCCACAGACTGATGCTGTGCTCAGGGATTACAACCGATCCCATGGAGTAATAGAAAGGCAGCGCAGGGAAGCTGTAGCCGCCCGAAGCGTTATTGTAGAGGTTTGAGGCGAGCAGTCTCGTACCGTAGCCGTAGTAGATGCCGGCAGCACTGTCAGCACCCTCGGGAAGGGTTAGAACTACAGTATTTTCGCCGATAATCTCCGCCTCGACACTCACAAACGAGAGACCCGTCCAGACAGTAAAGCCGTTAAGCCTGTCATCATGATGGTCGCCGGGCAGAATAGAACTGTTCACAGGGTCGTCAAAGAGCCTTGATCCGACCTTCTTGTAGGTCAGTCCGCTTCCGGTATTTGTGAAGGTGAGCGTGAGCTTTTTGGAACCGCTGTCATAGACTGCGTTCTGGATAACGGGACCCGAGCAGATCTTGTCAACATATATGAGTCCGTAAATGCTCTCCGCGGCTCTCTCTCCGACTTCGTACTTGTTTGTAGGGTGAATGTTATCAACCCTTACGTCAAAATCGTAAGTAGGAATGCTGAGCGCTTTCGCGCCTTCGGCTACAATCTTTTCAGTACCCTCTGCTATGCGGCTGTTGAGATTGTAGAGCGCAGTCATGGACGAATCACTATCAAGTGTGGCATACGGAGCCATTTGCATCGAGACAAGCGGCAGCAGCTCAGTATCCGAGCTGTCGGCACGCAGGACTTTTGACCAGCTGCGGTCTACAGCAACAAGACCGTATTTTTGAAGATCCGCATTTGATTTGTCGTGCTCGCCCTGATACCAGAGTATGCCTGATACCTTGTAGCCGTCAAACGGAGCTATCCTGGTATTGAAGTAGTTTCCTACATAGTTCAGCGCTCCGGATGAAGTGTTGTCATATTTGAGCGAGGAAATAAGTGAACTGAGCTCGGGATAATCGGATGATGTTACTTCATCACGATCCATCCATGCAGTAACGCCTGTTCCTCCCACAGCGCTGTTGATTATGCCAATGGGGACGCCGAGTTTTTCCTGAAGGTTAACTGCGGTGTAATAACCCAAAGCCGTGCAGGCATAAACATCCGTCCAGTCGCTGCCGGTGCCCCAGGTGCCAAGAGGCTCAGAGGGATTGCTCTTTCCGAGCCCGGTCATATCTATCTCACCTACCGGCTGCTGGCGGTAAATACGTATGTTGTTGTTTTTCCAGTCTCCGGCAAAGAGATTCATCCAGCCATCACATTCATGTACTCTGAGCTGCATATTTGACTGACCGCCGGTAAACCATACCTCACCGAATACAACGCCTTTAATCTTGTCTGTCTTGCCGCCGCTTGAAGCGGTAAGCGTATATTCACTGTAAGAACCGCTTACGGGGTTCATTATTACTTTCCATGTGCCGTCATCAAGAACCGTGGTGCTGACCGCCTGAACAGTGCTGCCGTTCTTTGCGAGAGTGACGTTGACAGTACTGCCGGCCGTACCGTATCCCTGTACCGCGAATTCTTTGTTCTGACGGAATATCATATTGTCGCCATAGAGCGAAGTAAATCTGACGGTGCTGTTTGACAAAGTGCTGACTTTATTTTTGAGAACGCCCATATTATCGACGTAAACGACGTCGCCCTTTGTTCCGCGGATACTTATGCCGAAATGCGAGACCAAATCTCTCTGGAGCGTTTCGTCGCTTCCGTAGAGACCTGTCGAAACGGCGTCTTTTTCGGAGATATGTACCATGTCGTCAAATTCGACAAGAAGTCGTCCGGTATATCCCGCGGGAACTATGGCTCTGCCCTGGAAAGATCCGGCGGGCTTCCATGAGCCGCTCTCGGTCTCGATATAATAGTTGATACTTGAAAGCGCTCCGGTAGGGCCGTAAGTCTGCCACTGCTGTCCCAGACCGTTCGCGTCGCTTTCGATAAGACGCATTTCGATTTCAACCGAGTTTTTGGCTTTTGAAGCGTCAATATACGCAACGTATGACTGGTAGGACGAAAGATCCTTTTGTGCGTTCCACTGTTTGGTAAGGTTCAGGTAGGCGAAGCCGCCGGCGCACTTTTTGAGACCGCCAAGAGAACCGTCGCCCACACCGACCCATGTGTCAAGTATGTTCCATTTTAGAACAGTACCGGAAACTTTGCTGGAAAGACCTTCTGACTTGGCTTTGACAAAACTGACCTGCTCTATCTTTTGTCCGCTCGCCCAGACCGTATATCCCCAGTATCTGGTTCTGCCGGGCTTTGTCTGTTTTTCGTCAAGCTCTGCGTTTTCGTACCAGCCTCTTTCAAAGTCAAGTACCGTTCCGCTCGTGTTTTTCGGCGCGGTGTATTTGTAGAGCAGTTTTTCGTCGGAAAGACCGGGAAGTCTGCCCTTTGAAGAGATCCAGAATTCATCAAAATAAACTGTATCACCTACGCTCGGCGCTTTCTGGTTGTTATAGAGTCTGAAGGTCATCTCGCTCATGCTGCCGCCGGCAGGAGAAGCCGAGTCTTCTCCCTTGCTGTTTGCGGAGAAGCTGCCGATCGGTATGCCGATAAAACCGGACCATCCGATCGGAAGCTTGATACGCGCGTAGGTGTGATTGGATGTGAACGCGCTCGGAACTACGGTAGGATCGGTGACCTCTGTCTGAGCGTTTTCTTCCCAGAGAATTTTCTTTGCGACGGCATTTCCGGCGCCATCGTCTTCTATTATATATAAGGAACTGCCTTCCTTGAGGAATTTGCCGTTAAGCTCCATGTGGAGAAGCTGTTCACAGGAAGTATCGGAGTAAACCCAGAACCACAGAACGTCATCTTCGGATATGATGACGGAACTGTCAAAGCCCTGCGTCTTAAGCTCCGAAGAATAAAGCTTCATATTCATACCCTGACCGTTTGTAGCCTGGGTAAGCGTATAAGCGAGAGCCTTGCCCTTTCCGAGGAAGGTGTGCGCGGTATCTATCGTGGTCTTTATCGTGTTTTTAGAGGCATCGTTCACAATAGTAGCTATGGACTTGCCCGCCGAGACCTTGGAGCTGTCAACGTTCCAGATAAGCGCGGAGCTGTTGTCTAACGGAGCGGGAATGTATTTGGGATCTATGTCAGGCATCTTTCCTTTGCTGCAGACCCAGAAATCGCTGATATAAACAGTCTGATCCTTTTGGAGGGCTCTCAGCATACGGAACGAGAACTGGCGGATTGTAACCGGATCGTCCCATGCGGACATGGGAATACCCACCCAGTATCCGAGACCGGCTTCTACGTGCAGACGAGCGTACTCCATACCCTGCTGTGTAGTAAGGGCGCCCTTGTCAACAATATTTAATTTGCCGGAGGAATCCTTGGCGATCGTATAATAATGGGTTCCGCTCTTGAGTTTGTTTCCGTTGATCTGTATATCGCTGTACAAATTAGACGAAGTAGCCTGCGAGGCGTTCAGATAGAACCAGAGTATCTTTCCGGACTGATTCTGCCAGGTATATTTGTAGAGTGAAACTCCATCTGATGAATGCAGACGGACATGATAATACTCATGACCTCCCTTAAGAGCTGTGCTCTCGGGGTTTGTCATATTCGCCTTGTAACCGAGACTGACATTTTCAGCATAGCCGGTGCCTGCCGCACCCTTAACGAGGGACGTGATTGTCTTATTGCCTTTATCAAGCCACGCCCAGCTTGCCGTGGTCGGATTTGAACGAAGATCCTTCATGTTCCAGATCTCGGTGGCGGAGCCGACTGACCTGAGCGTGCGGTAATTGAGTTTTGACGCGCTGTAATCCGGAGCCTGTCCGAGCTTTGTGATCCAGAATTCATCAAAGTAAATCTTGTCGTTTTTGTTGATATTTTTGAAGAAGTGCAGCTTGAATGAGCTGACGCATTTAACTTCCTGATAAATCTTTGTTTCTACACCGATCCAGCCCTGGAAACCGGCCTTGACCGGAATACGGCCTATGGTAGTGGTATTGCCGTAGCCTTTGGGAATAGAGCCGACTCTGACCACCTTGCCGGAAGAACCGACAGTGTAATACGACTCGCCGATAGGCATATAATTGCCGTTTATTCTGATGTCAAGCTTTCCGTCCGCGGTAAGATCGGCGGCGTTGACCCATACCCAGAACATCTCGGCGTTTTTCCAGCCCTGCGCAAAACCTTTGAGGTTCTTTGTGATGACCGTATAGTCGTTCATATTGTCAAACTCGTCGAGCTGATTCCAAGCGAGCGCTTTAGTTCCGCCAAAGCCCTTGCCGGAAGCCGACGTGAGACTGGTGACGACTTTCGCAGTTTCCAGACTTGCCGCCCTGTTGGTAGCGTCGCCGGATTCAACGAGATCCGCGGGGAGCTCTTCCATATCCCATACGCACGAAGGAACCGGCGCGGGAGTGATGCTTGAATAAAGCAGGCTTTCAAGAGGAAGATCCGGAACCTCATACATATCGGTGAGCCAGAACTCATCCAGATAGAGAGTATTTCCGGGAAGAATCGTAGAGTTTCCTATATGGAACTGTATGCTGGAAAAGACGGTGGGGCTTTCGAGAATCTCGAGAGGAATTCCTATCTAGCCTTCATAGCCGGGGTTGAAGCGCAGACGGGCGCGGACCTGGGTATTTCCCCAGCCGACCTCAAGCTGTCCCGCCACAGCGCACTGTCCGTTATCGTCGATGGTATAATACGTCTCTCCTACAGGGAGATAATGACCGTTTATCATTACGTCGAGTCTGGAAGGGCTGTTCAGGTCTGTTCCGTTGACCCAGAACCAGAGCATTTCGGCGTTTTCCCAGTTTGTGCCATCTTTGTTTATGACCTTTCCGCTGATCATAAACATATCTCCGGCGGAGTATGTCCCGATCTGATAAAAGCCGAGAGCGGCGGAGCCGTCCAGACCTTTGCCGTCAGCTCTTTTTACTTCGACGTTACCGAAAATGTTTTCGTTGCTGTTGGCCAACGCGGCGCCGGACGCGATAAGATCTTCGGGAAGACTTTCCATATCCCAAAGGTGATACGGCATGGAAACCGGATCGGGTTTCTTGTCTTTTTTGCCCGTATCATCATCTGAGGCGGAAGTGCTCTCGACCGGAGCTTCGGTCTCTCCGTCTCCTTTTCCGCCCAAAAGCACGGCGGCGACAATGCTTCCCGCAAGCGCGAGCGCAAATGCCGCTATGATAATTATTATCAGTTTTTTATTTTTCTTTTTCCCGGATTCTTCCATAACGTCACCTCCGAAAATCAATTAAAGTAAGCATCCGCCACATATTGAATAAGCTCATATGTGTGATTGTTGCTCATTACCACGTTAATCCCCGCCTTGTCGATCTCTTTCCAGACGTCGGCGTTGTCGTTCGGCGTGGAAAGAGTTTCCATATATATACGGTATTTTCCGACGTAATCTTTGAACATTCCTATTGAAGCGGCGTCATACTCTCCGCAACGAAGTCCGGGGAACAAATCGTATGTCTTTATCTGCTCGGCGGATTCGGCAAGCCCTTCGGGAGTAGACTGAGTCTTAATAAGGAAAGGAGCGTACTTTGCGCCGGTGTTGTTTGCGAGAGTTTTGCAGATAAGCTGTAATACGTCAAAGCTTGAACGCGTTCCGTAATTGAATATTGGCAGAACGGTGCGATATGCCTCGTGTTTTTTAAGAAGAGTAAAGATATCCATATTCCAGTCTATCTCGTTTTTCTTGTCGTCGAGAGAAATGAAGCAGTGGTCTTTGCATACGCGGATCGCGTCCTCAAGAGTGGGGATAACGTACTCCGTTTCCTCTCCGCCGCTGCCCTTTGTGAGACGAAGCTGTCTGAGCTCGTCCAGCGTCCAGTCTCTGATACTGTTGCTCTCGGGCAGACCATCGTCGTCTCCCTCAAGACGCTTGAGAGCGAGATTGGTGGTTCCGAGAAGATCGGTATCGTGCATTATGACCACCACGTTGTCAAGGGTTTTGTGAACGTCAAGCTCGACTATATCCACGCCCGCCTGTATAACGCTCATGATGGCTTCGAGGGAATTCTCAGGATAATAGATATTTCTCTCTCCTCTGTGTCCCATGGTCAGCATTCTGCCGTCGGGTTTGAGGAAAGACTCCCACTTCTCTTCGAAATCAAGCATCGCGGGATTGGGGGTAAACTCGCCCTTCCACGCGGGAACGAAAAGATCAGGATTCGCAAGATAATCATCAGCAATATAATAATCTCTTTCGACGTCGGCTTCGGTCGTCTCTGTCGCTTCCGTTGTATCGGCGGCGGTCGAAGTCTCCGCGTTCTCTCCGCACGCGGCAAGAGAAAGGATCATGAGCAGTGATAAAATGGCGGCAATTGTTTTTTTCATTTTGAAAATCTCCAAGTGTATTTGTAGTTTTCTATCTTGCAGATGTATTTGATAAATTCGTAGGGCTTGTTTCCCATGATGATGTTGTAACCGAGACGGCGCATATCTTCCCAGCAGGCTTCGTTGTCATGCTCTTTTTTGAGAGTTTCGGCGTAAAAGCGGCAATTGCCGCGAACCTTTGAGAGAACGCCGCTGAGCTTTTCGGTATCTTCGGGGAAATACTCTCCGCCGCGAAGAGCGGGGGTCATTCCGTGCTCAGCTAAAAATACCGGAACGCCGTCTATGAGCTCCGCGCTCATAATGCCTCCGTCCAGACCCACGGCCGCGAAATACGGGCAGCATTTACCGACAGCCGAAAGCTGCCTCTGCTGAATCTCATGCGCGCGGGCGGGCGCGTAATTATAAGGAATAAGAATTTCGCGGTAGACATCCATCTCAGAGATAATCTTTTCGACCGCGTCCCACTCAAAGCAATCGATCTTATCAAGGGTGACGAACACTCTGCCTTTGGCAAGAGCAAAAACCTCCCGCAGGGTGGGAACGGCGTACTCTGTGATGAGATTTCTGCCCCTGACTATGCGGAGCTTCTTTATCTGCTCGAGAGTCCAGCCGGAAATATCGTCCGTATCAGGCATCCAGGTCTGACCGGCCTCGCGGCGCATAGGCAAATCCGTCATGCGCGTCAGAGTATCATCGTGCATAATCACGATCTCGCCGTCCGCGGTGGTGTGCAGATCTATCTCCAGCATATCCGCGCCGGCTCTGATGACGCTCTCAAATCCCTCAAGGGTGTTCTCGGGATAAATAACATTGCGGTCTCCCCTGTGGGCGCATGACATCATGCGGCCGCCCGGCGTATGGAACGCCGCGTACTTTTCCTCAAAATCAAGTAACTCATCCGGGACAGTCCATTGCCCCTCCCAGAGAGCGTTGAACAATCCTGATGATTCCAACCATTCTTCTGTTCTCATTTTTCCATCCGTTTACTTTTTAACAAAACTTTGAAAATCGACATTCAATTTTCAAGTTTATTTTAATTCCATCCGCGAAATTTTGCAACAATTATTTTTTTGTTAAATTATTTACCATAATAATATGGCACGATTAACCGCACTCCCGATCTCATGCAGCCGATTTCCCTTTAAAATAAAGCAAAACTCACTATTGCAATCAGACCGGCAAGTTTGTATAATACCGTTTGGAACGAGCAATGCCTTTGAAATTGTTCATCCAAATTTAATATTATCGTATATCTTTTTTTCAGGAAATATGATATTGTTAACTAAACTAAAATGAACAGGAGAATTACTATGAAAAACACCCGTTTTAAAGTGGCATTGGTAGGCGCATCACAGCTTTCATTTCCCGGAGACAAAAAGACCGCTTTCGGCCGCAGCGCCGACGGTATGAAGAAGCTCTCCGAGCAGTGGGACTTTGATTTATATATATATCCCGGAACAGTAATCACCGAAGACGACGCCCTGTGTGCAAAACAGGTTCTGGAAGACGACGTTCGTCCGGATCTCATCATGCTGCAGTGCACCAGCTTCGCGGCCGGTCTGGTGGTTTCCACCATTGCGCGTACAAAAGGCGCCAGGCTCGGTCTGTGGGCCATCCCGGAGATGCGTCCCGCCGGAATCGTTTCCTTTAATTCCCTCTGCGGAATCAATATGTACTCTTCTATCGTAGCCCATTATCTCAATGACTTCGATATTCCCGTTAAATGGTTTTACGGGAACACGGACGATGCATTGTTCCTCCGCCGCTTTATGATAACAGTCAGAGCGCTTCGCGCCATCAAAAAGATGTGCAATTCAAATGTAGGCCTCATAGGCGGCATTGCACCCGGATTCAACGATCTCTATGACGACGAGCGCCGCCTGATAAGGCTTTTTGACGGCCTCAGAATCAACAGGCTGCATGAGTACGGCGAGCTCAAGGAAATGGCTGAATCCATACCTCAGAACCGCGTTGACGCAAAGGTAGCCAAACTCAAAGCCGAGGCAGTTGCAAAGGACGCCGCGATTGACGAGCAGATTAATGCTGTCGATCCTTCTGACAAGCGTACGCGCATGTCTCTTCTGGAAGTCAACGCAAGATATGCACTCGCATACGAGGATTTCAACGAAAAATACAAATATGACGCTCTGGCAGTCAGCTGCTGGCCCAAGTTCCAGGACGATTATCTGTTCAGCGTATGCTCCGTTGTCGGAGAGCTCAATGACCTGGGCATAGTCTCCGGCTGCGAGGGAGACCTCACCAGTACAATCAGCATGCTGCTGCTCAGCTATATTGCCGACGACATCACCATGCTCATGGATATGTCAGCGGTAGACACAAGCGACGACTCCATCCTGCTGTGGCACTGCGGCCCCGCCTCAAAACATTTCTGCAAAAAGAACGGCTACACCTACAGCCTCAACTATTCCGGCAAAGACCACGAGGGCAGAGACCTCGACCACGCCGTGGGTACGGGCATTGTCAGAGACATGGTATTTGATCCCGGAAAGGCCACTGTGGCCAGACTCACAGGCGAATGCGACACTCTCTTTATCGCCTCCGGCACCCTGCAGGACGGCTCAAAAGAGAGCTACTGCGGCAGCCGCGGATGGCTCGGAAATCTGGAGCTGAACCGCGAGTCCATCTCGGCTCTTGATTTCTTTAACACTGTTATGTGCAAAGGCTTCCAGCACCACTTCCCCGTCGTTATGGGCGACTTTACAGAAGAGCTGATGGAGGTTGCTTCCTGGCTGGGACTTAAAAAAGTTCAAAAGGTTCCCTACGAAAATTATCTTCAGAGGTAATAATCATGCGTGATATTCTGAGTATAGGTGAAATGGTAATCGATTTTCTCCCCGGCAGCGAGCCAGGGAGTTATCTGCGAAAGGCCGGCGGAGCTCCCGCAAACATAATCATAGCGACCTCAAGAATGGGGCTTTCTTCCGCGTTCTGCGGAAAGCTCGGCGATGACGATTTCGGTCATTTCCTTGCGGACACTCTGAAGGAAAACGGCGTTGAAATCTGCGTTCCGGATTTCACCGACAAGGCCATAACGACTATGGCCTTTGTAACATTGAGCGAAAGCGGAGAACGCAGTTTTACTTTTGCCAGAAAGCCCGGTGCGGACATGTTCCTCACTACGCAGGATGTGGATGGAGCCGATATTAACGGGACCACAATAGTTCACGCCGGTTCCTGTTCTCTCTCGCAGCCCCCCGCATCTGATGCCACAATCTATGGCATGAAGCTCGCTCACGAGGCCGGAAAGCTCGTTTCATTTGACGTCAATTACAGAAACCTCATGTGGAACGACGACAAGGCCGCTGCCTCCCGCGCCGTACTCAGCGTTCTTCCTTATGTGGATCTTCTCAAGATTTCTGATGAGGAGGTCGATATTATAGGCGGCGAGCAGGCTATTCCCGCTATTATGAAAGAAAACAATATCAGCGTTCTGGTGGAGACGCTCGGCAGCAAGGGCTCCAGATGGTATTATGACGGACTCACCGAGACCGAGCCTTCTATTCCTTCCGAATGCGTGGACACCTGCGGCGCCGGAGACGCCTTCTGGGGTGCATTTCTCGCCACTCTCGTCAATAACGGAGTAAAGACCGCTGCGGATCTTTCCGCCGATGTCATACGCAAGGCCGCGAGAACCGGCAGCATTTCAGGCGCTCTCTGCGTCAGGAAAAAAGGCGCCATTGAATCGCTTCCCACTCTCAAAGATATAAAGGAATTTGAAAGCAATGAATAACGCGTCAGATATTTTAAATGAACGTATCATTCTCTCCCCTTCTCTGATTTCCGTATGCGACCTCTGCAACATCGAGGCATACGTAAAGGAGCTTCAAAGCGCGGGGATAAAAATGCTCCACGTGGATATCCTGGACGGATATTTCAGCCCGAGCATGCCACTGGGACTTGACACGGTCAGAGCCCTGCGCAGCAAGACTGATATTTTCTTTGACGTACACTTAATGGCTGTCAAAAACGATTTCTTCCTGGGCGAACTCGTGGATATGGGCGCTGACCAGATAGTCTTTCACGCCGAAACGGAAACCCACATTGACAAACAGCTCAATTATCTTCACAGTCACGGCGTGCGCGCCGGACTCGCACTCAAGCCCGCCACCGATCTGTCTGTGCTTAATTATGCTCTGGATAAATGCGATGCTGTTTTGCAGATGCTGATAAATCCCGGTTTTGCCCAGGTAAAGAGCGAGGCTCAGGTCTCCTATGCGGATCGCAAGGTCAGAGACCTGCACAAGATGATAAGCGAGAGGCAGCTTCCTACCAAGCTTATTCTGGACGGGCGCATTTCTCCTCAGAATATCAGGGACTACGGTCCCGAGGGTATCGCGGATATCTTTGTGGCAGGTAGCACCTGTCTTGACAAAAAGAACCTCGCAAGCAGCGCAAAGGAGCTGCTTGCGATGCGTGATAATCTTTTAAGGGGATAACACACTATGGATTACACAAAATACACAGACACAAAAGAACTGGTTCTTTCTGAACTGCATACTTCTCTCGGCGCTATAGATCCCGAAAGCGTTGAAAAGCTTGTTAACGCCATTCTCGAAGCTGACAGAGTCTTTACGGTAGGCGTAGGCAGAGTGCTGCTCTCTTTGCAGGCATTCACAAAGCGCCTCGCCCATCTCGGAATCAAGGCCGTTTTTGTTGGCGATATCACTGAGCCCGCAATAAAGACCGGCGATCTTTTGATAGTCGGCTCCGGCAGCGGAACCACTCTTTTCCCCGCAGGCATCGCGAAAAAGGCTCACGATATCGGCGCCAAGATAGTGCATATCGGTTCAAATCCCAACAGCCCGCTCCGCGAGATTTCGGAGTTTATGGTTCGCATACCCGTGCGTACAAAGTATTATCTCGACGATGAAATCGATTCCCTGCAGCCCATGACTTCTCTTTTTGAGCAGTCTCTGCTGCTGCTCGGCGATATCGTCGCAAAGATGATAATAGAGCGCAAAAATCTTGATCTTAAAGGGCTGTGGGAATTCCACGCCAATCTCGAGTAAAGGAGTCTTTCTCTTCTATGAACAAAAAAGAACTGCTCGGTTATACCGGAAGCTTTCAGCAGGAAGCCTATGCAAGGCGTATCTGCTATGACGAAGGCCGCGCACGGGGTCTGAATGCCGTAGAAGTCAAAAATGGCCCGCTGCGTTTTGTGGTCATGCTCGACAAATGCCTTGACGTCTCAGAGATGAGCTGGCGCGGCATACAGATGAATTTTCTTTCAAAGCCCGGTCTGAACGGGCGCAATCCCTTTGATACACACGGCTCTGAGGCTCAGCGCAGCATTATGGGCGGATTGTTCTTTACCTGCGGCCTCGAAAACATCTGCGCGCCGTTTACAGCTGCAGACGGCCGCGAATATCCCATGCACGGACGCATGAGAACCTCTCCCGCTGAGCATGTCAGCATAGAGGCGTTCTGGAACGAAAATGATGAATACGTGATTAACGTCAGCGGCGATATCAGGGAGGCCGAGCTTTTCGGTGAAAATCTTCTGCTCAGACGCACGGTTTCCACCGTTTACGGAGACCCCACCATATATGTAAAGGACACTGTTATAAACGAGGGCTTCAGAAGCGAGCCAATTATGCTGATGTATCACTGCAATCTCGGCTATCCGTTCCTGACAGAGGATACCCGTCTGATTCTTCCGTCCATGGAAATCGTTCCGAGGGACGAGATTTCTTCTCAGAACGTCTCCCGCTGGACGCAGATGGACACGCCAAAGGAAAACGAGCCGGAATACGTCTTCCTGCACAAGCTCGCTTCCGATGAAAACGGTGAATCCTTTGCCGCCGCGTATAACGAGGCGCTGGATCTGGGTCTTTGCATCTCCTGGCCGCATGAGAATCTCCCTTACTTCGGTCAATGGAAATCCACTGCCTGCGGAGATTATGTAATGGGGCTTGAGCCCGGAAACAGTCCTGTTTACGGACGCTCTTACTGTGAAGAGCACGGCATCCTGCCGCAGCTTGCCGCTCAGGAAAGCATTTCACACACTCTTAGGTTTTCTGTTTTTGAAGGTAAAAAAGAAGCCGACGGCTATAACGCTGCCGCCGACAGACTTTTACATAAACAATAATAAAAGGAGAAATAATATGAAGCGTTCAGAAATCAATGCGGTCATCAAACGTTTTGAAAAGCTGCTGGCTGATCACTGCTTTGAGATTCCGCCCTTCTGCAAATTCACTCCCGAAGAGTGGCAGGAAAAGGGTCACGAATACGACGAAGTCCGCGACAACATGCTGGGATGGGACGTTACAGATTACGGCATGGGCGACTACGCTCATCTTGGACTGGCTCTGATAACCATCAGAAACGGAAACGTCCACAATCCGAAGTACACAAAGACCTATGCCGAAAAGATAATTATGTGCGACCCCGGACAGGTTTCACCCATGCATTTCCACTGGAACAAAATGGAAGATCTGATAAACCGCGGAGGCGGCGACATTCGTTTCAGCCTCTATAACGCGACCGAGGACGAACAGCTCGACACCGTAAACGACGTCGAAGTAGTTACCGACGGTTACCGCCGTATGGTAAAGGCCGGAACTCCCATTATCCTGAAGCCCGGCGACAGCATCGCTCTTTATCCTTACAAGTATCACGAATTCATTATCCCCGAGGATTCTGAATCCGTGCTTATCGGCGAAGTATCCATGTGCAACGACGACAATACGGACAACCGTTTTCTCAATCCTCTCGGCAGATTTCCTACCATCGAAGAGGACGAACCTCCGTACCGTCTGCTTTGCAACGAATACCCTCCCGCGAAAGACTGACAGATATTTAAAGATAAGTATGCGGGTTTAATATTCAAAAAGGCGGGAGCCCTGAAAAGCTCCCGCCTTTAATATTGCCTTCATAAAGGCTGATTTCTTATTCTCCTACCAGCACATTGGCGGAATTGACGGCGGCCACATTGGCGGGACGCATCTCTTCCACTTTTTCTTTAGCGGTCTTTTTGAGATTAATAATGTCGCTGGTGTAGTTTGTCGCGTTGTATCCCGGTATCATTCTGTAATAATCAAGATTCCAGGTGCTTTCATCAAAAACCATGCTGTAGAGCGTCTCTTCAACCGCTCTGGAATCCTTCATTACGTCGCCCCAGGCCTCCTGCCAGTAGGTTTCCTTGAATTCATCCGCTCCCTCGATAGTCCAGTCGTTGTTGGAGCCTTTTGTGGTGAGGTCCGTCATAAGATCGAATGCCTGGAAAATCTTTTCGGCTTCTTCTTTTTCAACATTGATCGGGATTCCGAAGCCGTTGCACTGAACCGACATTGTGACGCCGTTTGCGGAAGGTCCGTAAGGGCAGTATACCCAGCCCCAGTCGTCAACGCATTCCTTTATATAAACGTCGTCGGTCAGCCAGTAATTGTAGGGCAGGAAAGCCAGCGTGCCGTTCTGGAAGGCCTCTAACGCATAGTTTCCGCTGCCGCCCTCGGGCTTTGAGTAAAACCAGCCGTTCTCGGCAAGCTTCTGCAGCCACTCCATCGCCTGAAGAAATTCCGTAGTATCGGTAGTATCCACGAATTTTCCGTTTTCATCTTTTGAAACAAACGCGGCTCCGTTGCTCCATACCGCGGATATGGCCATATTTCCGTATGTCGATGAAACAGCCCAAACGTCGGTGATGCCGTCATTATTCTTGTCCTTTGTAACCTTGGCGCAGATCTCTTCGAATTTTGCCCAGGTCCATTCTCCGTTCTTCTGGAGGTCGTAGGGCAGGTCCGGATCAAGACCGGCGTCCTGAAGCAGGCGCTTGTTGTAGAACATTCCGATACGGGGTTCCGTAGCCGCTACGTCCACGGCATAGAGCTTATCGCCGAAAGTAAAAGTATCCATCGATATTTTGCTCCACTTTTCATCGGTCGGGTCAAAGCTGTCCAGCTCGTTGAGATCCCACAGAAGGTTCTGCGAGATCGACGGCAGGATGTATCCCTGGAAGAAATAGTAAAGCTGAACATCGGTGTCGCCGGAGAGGATTTTTGCGGGAACAAGCTCGGTATAGTCGCCTGTTTTCGCGATGTTCTTTACCTGATAGGTGAAATTGTATTTGTCCATGACGCTCTTGTTGTAGTCATGCACAAATTCCTGCCACGAGGTGGAAAACTCCGTGGCTTCTTCATCTTCGCTGTACCAGTCCGCCACTGTTATGCTGTAGCCCTCAAAATCGGTGATGCGTTCGACGTCTTTTTTAGCTTCCTGAGTGGAGCCTTCCGTATCAGCCGAACTCTGCTGCTGAGTTTCCTCGCCGCAGGCCGCAAGACACAGCATCATGGCGAAAGCCAGCAAAATAACTGTAATCTTTTTCATGATTGTTCCTCCTATAATGGATAATATTTGCAATCTACATTTTGACACCGCTGAAATTCAACGATTCAACAAACTTTTTCTGTCCGATGACATACAGCGTCACCACGGGAACAAGCATAAGGAGCGTGGCGGTCGCTGTCAGCGTATCGGAATAAATGACCATCGTTCCGGACGAATTTGCCAGAGCGGCTCCGCCGGAGGCGCTGATAAGCGAATCAATACCGTTAAGACGCGTCGCAAGGAAATTGTCGGAAGCCAGAAGCAAATTTGTGAACTGATAGTCGGTCCACTGCCACACAAACGCGAACAGCATGCACGAGGTAATGAGCGGCGCCGCGTCAGGAATCATTACCCTGAACAGGGTTTTGAGAGTGCCGCAGCCGTCCAGATGCGCGGCTTCCTCCAGGTCTCTCGGTATTCCTCTGAAATACTGGTAAAACAGGTAGATGTACAGCCCGTTTTTCAAGCCCGTGGCTGTAACAGCCATCAAAAGCAGCGGCACCGGCGTGCCGATAAGATTGAGCGCCTTTCCTGTTATTGCCTGAAAGATTCCGAAAATATCGAAAAACCTGAAATTGAGATAAAGTGAAATGGAATATGCCTGGGTAGGTATAATAATCATTATGATCACGCATACAAACCAGAGCTTTTTAAGCGGGAAATCATATCTCGCGAAGCCGTATCCCGTGAGCAGACTCGACGCCGTCTGAAGCAGTCCCATAAGCAGCGAAAGGATCGCGGTATACGGGAGCGATTTGCTGAAATCAAGGAGACTCCAGACAAATTTGTAGTTGTCAAGAGTCGGGTTTTTGGGAATATTGACAACGGTGCTGTCAACCAGGTCCTTCTGGGACATAAAGCTGAGGGACACCTTGTTCAGAAACGGCTGCAGGATAAGAAAGCAAAGCGAAACAACCAACAGCGCAAAAAAGATGTTGAATATTATAAGCTTTGTTTTTGTAAAGAATACTCTCTTGTCCGGTCTTCTGTTAATCATAATAATATACCATCCTCGAAATAATCAGATAGGATATACCCACTATCAGAACCACCGAGAGCGAATAAATCAGCGACATGGCCGAAGCAAAGCCGTAGTCGAGCGCCTGTCTGAAGGTTTCGATATAACTGATAAGGCTGTTGTCAGAACGCATCGCGTAATCCACGATACCGTAAATCCAGTTTACGAGAATAAGGGGGCTGACCATCGGGAACGTTATCTTCCAGAAAAGCTCCCACGAAGAGCAGCCTTCTATCTTAGCTGATTCGTAAAGATTTCCGGGAATGGCCTGCAGACCCGAAAGGAAAATAACGGTTTGTATGCTGGAAGCAATCACTATGTCGTAAAGCTTGTTTACCATGGTGAGAATCGTGGTAATAATCGGAACTTCACCGAAAGCTCCCATCATAAGACCCTCGAGATAGCTCGTGATTGACGTGGCGCTGCCCGCCGTCGCGCCCTGCATATCTTCCATACTGGCGAGAAGGGCGTTTCCGGCTTCCATCTTGAGAATGATTCCCGAGGTCAGAATAACTGGCAGGAAAAAGATAGCTCTGACCGCTCCGCGGCACGGGAAGCTTCTGTTAAGCATAACAGCGAGGAACAGACTGACAATGGTCACAAGAGGAACCTGTATGGCCATTCCCTCGAGAGATTCCACCAGCATCCTGTTAAAATTGGCGTCCACCGTCAATGCTCTGAGATAATTGGTCAGCCCGGCGGGTTCTAGTACAAACTGAGAATTGACCGCGTCAATGCTGACGGATGAAAAGCTCATTCGCCCCGTTGTAATCAGAGGTCCCAAAATAAAACACAGAAAGCCTATCAGGAATGGCGAGATAAACAGATATCCCGTCACCATTCTCTTTTGTCTCCTCGTGAGGCCTTTTTTGTTTTTACGTCCGGCAATCTTCATTCTATTTTACCACCAGATAATCTCTCGCGCCGACGGTTGCGCCATCGGCATTCGCGTTTTCATATCCGTAATTGACATATACTTTGGTTCCGTCCTCATACTCCGTCAGGGTGAGCGTATCGGTCACATAACTATGATTCGTTATTCGCTGGCTGTACGTATGACCCACAGCTTTGTCAAGCTCGCCGTAAAGCGAAAGCAGCTTTTCCTGCCAGATTTCGCTGCGCGCCGCAGAGTACTGAGTATAGTCGGTCATCTGCAGCTCGGCAGGCTCTATCTCGGCAAAAACGGCGTACAGACCCGCTCCGTACTCTATGGATTTGAGCAGATTGGTCTCATAATCTCCCGTCATATCCACGGCCTCTCCGGAATAATATACCAGTCCATGAAGAGCAATCTGATAAAAAGGAATCTGCCTGCTCGAAATATTATATCCGTTTCCGGTCAGATCCATATCCAGAATAAAATCCGAATACACGGCCGCATAGGCATTGCCGAAGTTAATCATAGTGCCGAGGCCGTCTTCCTTCATACGGGAAAGCTCCTGCTGCTGAGACAGGATCATCCCGCCTCTGGAGGTGTGCGATTTTTTGTTAAAGTCCGAGGCAATCTCGCTGCCCAGATCCTCAAAGGCGTTTCCGGAAAGCTTCAGTCCGGAGGAAAACTCACGAAGACCCGAAAGCGCCTCGCTTCCCGCTTCTTTGTTCAGTATGTAATAAGGCAAATTGGTCTTCTGCTTGTAAGTAACTTTGTTATATGGCGCGGCTTCCACAATATCGCTGATGGTGTTTCGCACCGCGTCGGATCCGGACGAAAAACCGTCAAACGAACCGGTATCGTTTACACGCTCAGCCCAAACGCCAAGATAAAGACCGCCGTTTCCTGAGAGCATATTGCTAAGACTCTTCAGAGCGCTTTCGTCGGCAACGTCTCCTATCAGGTTGATTTTTTGCAGGCTTTTTTGCTTTATTCCGCCGTTTATGGCCGCGGTATATTTAACAAAAATATTATTCGCGCCTCCGGAAAGAAGGCCGTCCACTATACCCTCCGCTTCGTTTATATCGGTGCAGACAAGCTCTCTGCTCATGGGTATGCCGACTACCTGTGTCACATGGTCCACGGCTCCGACCAGCTCTACTGCCAGCGGAAGCCCCTCGCCAGAGACGGCGGTCAGGTTCGGATACCTTTCGGTCAAATAATCACGATAGCGCGCCGCCATATCGGCGTAGGAATCAGACTGACCGGCAAAATAGAAAATGTCGATGTCGGTATCCGGTTTTACCGGTTCAAAAACCGTCACCCTGACGGCGGATTTTCCGGAAACCTCTACCTGATCCCCATGAACTATCTCAAAAGAAGGGCTGACTGAATTTATGCTGTTTCTGACGCCGCTTACGTTAGCTTCTACGGTAAGCTCCGCGTCACCGCCTGAAACGACGGCCATAAGCGAACTGCCGTTTTTCGCGGCCGCAAATACCGGGAAGGCCGCCTTGTTTTCATTGATCATCTTGTCTTTGGACAACGCGGCATCCCATCCGTAGACCTTGGCCGAAGCCGTATCGGTGCTGCCTCTGCGAGCGTTGAAATCTATCTGCGCTCCGCCTCCGTCCGGAATCATCAGATACCCCGTATCCTCAGTAGTTCCGGCCACGAAATACGGCAGAACCTGAAGCGAGGTAACGGGCGAGTTTTCCGGATACTTAACGGAATCGGCGGGGACGCGAACCCTGAGCGCGTCTTTTTCAAGCGAATAGATGAAACTGACGTTAAACTGCATGCTGCTTTCGGAATCATCAGCGCTGTTTTTGTCATTCATATAATCGTCGTATGTATATCCGGCCTCCGAAAAGCTGTCCTCGGCCTGTTCATACTTGTATTCGGCGGCGCCGCTTCTTAGAACGTATATTACTCCGTTTTCCTCAAGGAGCGGGTATTCGATAAGAATGCCGTCTCTTTCGTCGTCAGAATATTTTTCGATATCAATTTTTTTGTATAGGCTCTTAACGGTGGAGGCCGCGGATTTTTCCATCAGAGCGGTGTATCCGTCAAATCTCTCCGCGCTGATAACCTCGGGGAGCGTGTAGCTGCGGACCTTTTCGCCTATCAGATAGTCAACCCGTATACCGTCTTCCGCTTTGCTGACGGCAAAAGAGCCCTGCGCTATCGAATACGAATAATTGTCAAAAAGCGTATTTATCCCGTCGGCGTTCGTGCAGGTCAGAAGAATCGTAGACTGCATCCACTTGCGCATTGAGGAATCGGCGGTCGGATCTTCCGCCGCGCCTTCGGGAATACTGCTCCACTTTTCACCGCTGAGCTTGTCGGTCAGGACAAAATATCCGGTCTTTCCGTCTAATTCAAAGCTCAGTCTGTCGTTTTCGAGGGAATATTTGTCCTCGTTGTTTTCATTGTCGTAATAATCGGCCGCGCCGCCGGAGGAGTCCTCTCCGCAGCCCGAAAGCCCGGCAAGGAGAATGAGCGCCGAAAACAGTATTAATAATTTTTTCAGAATTTTCACCGTTCTTCCTCCGCTAATAAACTCTTATCTGAATCTCTCTTATAAGCGAGCCAACAAACGCGATCGCTTCCGACAGCATACTGAAAAAGCCAAGGCATATCAGCATTATGATCAGCATGCCGAGAATACTCGCGAGTGTGGAAAGTATCGTACGTCCAAGAGAATAAACATGTATCATCATAAGAGCGATAATAATCAGAAACGCGCACCATCCGAGGGATAATCCGTTCAGGACGCTGTAAAACACGCCTTCATCACTCGTTACAAGATTGCTCAGTATTACCATTATAAGCTGGATGATGGGGTAAGGCGTCAGGGCGTATCCGACTCCCATATAAATATGTTTGAATGTTCCTTTTCCGTCAAACAGCGTAGTTATCGCCCAGTTTGAAATGCAGAAAAGCAGCAGCGGCACAAGTATAGTCAGAGTCTCCGTCCATACGCTGACCTCCGGCCAGTAGATGTCCAGGAACATAAAGCCGGTAAAGCGCAGCCTTACAAGCCTCACGGCAAGCGTCAGGAATATTATGACATTTGCGGCGCCGAGCGAGCCTTCGTTCGCGTGAGTCAGATCCCAAAAACCGTCAAAGGGATGGAAAATGACATACCGCGCGTATCTCAGTCCCGCAAGGATTTTAGAGTTTTTTATGCGATTCCATACGCGTTTCATATGTGTCAATCCTGCCTTTGACCGAACCGGTCACTTTCTTGATGAAGATAAACGCCAGCAAAGCGCCTATCAAAACAACCGCTATCCATATATGCTCTTCTATCCACTGTTTTCTGTAGAGCTTCCATGCTTTTGAATAATAGTATTCGTCGCTCGCATATTTGAGGTACTGAAGAGCGCTTTCGTAATCTCCCTCACGCAGCATTACTTTTCCGATGCCGTCCCATGCCATCTCGTAGTTTCCGGCAATACCCAGAACCTGTCTCCAGAGCTTTCCGGACTCTGCGTAATGACCGTCATTGTAATTGCCTATTGCTGCGGATACGAGCTTTCCGAAATCGGTAAATGTGAATACAGTCACCAGTGCGCTCTGGCTGTCCAGCACCAGGAGATCCCTGCCCATGTTGTCCATAGCGGACGGTGAACTGAAATATCCTTTTCTGGTTCCAAGACCGCCGAATGCGCAGAGCATATTTCCCTGCTCGTCATATCCGAATATCCTGCCCCTCGTCGAATCCAGAATGTAGTAGGAATTATCGTCAAGCGCCGCTATATCAACGATGCGGCTCGGCCCCGTGGCGTAGTCCCAGGTAATATCTCCTATTACTCGCTGGTTTCCGTTTTCTATCAGAATGTCAGTGCCCTTGAGATTGAGGCGTCTGACGGGTTCCGCCGAGCCATCGCGCAGCTCCGCGGCGGTAAAGATGGAATTGCTGACCATCAGGAACCCTTCGTCATCTACCGAGACGTTGTTGTACTCGGTAGGTACAAAGGAATTCATCGCGGCGCGCTGCTCATCCGTAGCAAGAAGTTTCCAGAAATAATCCTGCCAGTCAAATTTGACCGGACTCGCGCCGAAATATCCGAGGAACTCTCCGGACAGATCAAACTCCATAAGGCCTTTGTTTACACTCTTTGCCTGGATATAGATGTGCCCTGCTGTAACGGAAAGCTTTTGAGGGACAAACGGCACGGTGCTGTCTACCGTGGCGCTGTCCGGGCGGTGTATCTCGCGGACCTGATTAAGGTCTTCGTCCAGTATCAAAACCCTGTTGTTTCCGCCGTCGGCAATTATCAGAAGTCCGTCCGAAAGACAGATGTCGGTAGGCTGGCTGAGGGCGGCACCTGTTTCTGCGCCGATTATTCTCTTTAAGCTGTATGTGTAATCCTTTTCATTTACGGCAAGCTCGATGATTCTGTTGTTTCCGGTATCGCAGATAAAGACCCTGCCGCCGCTTACATATAGTCCGGACGGGGCGTTAAGCTGTCCGATATCGAGAGTGCCTGTATCTATCTGAGCTCCTACGCAGTATGTATCGGGGATGTCAACTGCCGTCCCCCATGCGTCATAGACATAGGAGTAAGTCAGCTCCGTATCTACGGCCAGAGCCTTTTCAGGGAAAAGGACAAGCAATGTCAAAAACGCAAGCAGCGCCGACATAAGCCTGACCGTCAAACCTGTTTTTGAAGCCTTAAAAAACATATTACTCCTTTATACCGGAGCTCGCCATAGTCTCCGTAATAGATCTCTGCGACATGATAAACGTGACTATGGGAACTATCATCATTATAACTGTTACAGCGGAACCGACGCCGGTTCTGGAAACGCCGCCGCCCAGTATCTGCTGAAGCGCATAAGGAAGGGTTTTCAGATCTTCCGAGTGGATATACTGTATAGCCTTGCTGTTCCAGAGCGCCTGCACGGAAAGAATCGTGACCGTCAGCCACGCGGGTCTGGTATTGGGCATGATAATCTTCCAGAATACCTTCCAGAGATTCGCTCCGTCCAGCCTGGCGGCTTCGATGAGGGCGTCCGGGATGTTTTCCATATATTGCTTTGTAAGGAAAAGTCCCAGGGGCATTCCGAAGGCCGGCACAATCATCGCCAGATATGTGTCTATCCACCCGAGCTTTGCCATAATGAGGTAGTTGGGTATCTGAGTGACATATCCGGAAAACATAAGGGCAGTGGTAACTATCCTGAAAATAATTTTGCTGCCCGGGAATTTGAACTTTGCAAGCACAAATGCGGCCATCGAAGTAATGACGACGCAGCCGGCTGTTCCTACTGCGGTAATGAATACCGTGTTAAAGAGATATCTCGAAAACGGCACCCAAGACTGACTCATGATGGTATTGAGGTCAGCGAAGTTGTCAAGGGTGGGATTCTGGACAAAGAACTTCGGAGGGAACACAAAGAGCTCGTCAAGAGGCTTGAAGGCGCTGTTTATCGCATATATCATGGGCATAAGCATAAACAGGCCGAACAGTACGAGGACCCCGTATATTAATATATTGCCGGCTAAGGAACGGCCGAGCTTTTTAGTCTTCTTTACTCTTGCCATGCCGGTAGTTTCCTCCCTTTCCAACTCCCTTGAGGAGCTTCTGAACGCCTTTGTTGCAAAGAATCATTGTGATAAACAGCACCGTGGCTATCGCGGAAGCGTAGCCCATATCAAAGCGCACGGTACCGTAGTCATACAGGTGAGTGACGACGGTTCGGGCGGCGTAGTCAGTACTGGGGAAGCCGGCGAGCGCCATAGTGACGTCGGCCACTCCGAAGGACTGCGTGATGGCCATAACCGCACCGAAAAGCAGCATGGGCTTCATGCTGGGGAGCACGATATACCAGAGCTCCTGCCACCTGTTTTTGATTCCGTCTACATATCCCGCCTCTATCTGAGTTTTGTCTATTCCCTGCAGACCGGCGATAAATGCCAAAAATCCTGTGCCGAGACTCATCCACAGAATAACTATGATAAGCACCGGCATCATATAATCAGGATCCGTAAGCCATTTTATGGCCTTGTCCGTAATACCCAGATCCATAAGCAGCGCATTGATGTAGCCATAGGAATCTCCCGAGAACAGTATGCCCCAGATCAGATAAACCTGACCGGAGATTGACGGCGCGTAAAACACCGTAACGGCAATAGCGCGGATAGTTCTGGGAAGCTCGTTAATCAGCCACGCGAACACGAACGAGGCCAGATAACCGACCGGTCCGGTGATAACCGCTATCAGGAAAGTGTTTTTGATGGCGGTCAGGAAAACATCATCCGCCAGGAAAAGGTTGATGTAGTTCTGGAGACCTATCCACCTGGGACTTTCCAGAATGTTGTAATATGTAAAGCTGTAGAAAATGGAAATAACTACGGGGAGTATGTAAAAAGCGGTAAAGACCAGCAGGAAAGGAAGCAGGAAAAGATACATTCCTCTGCTTTCTTTCATTTTTTTGCGCGTAAGCTTCATATCAAACTTTAGCTGCGCAAAATATTTTGATGCTCCGCTTTTTTCTTTTTCGCTCTTCATATTCTTATCTAAGCCCGAATTCCTTTTGCTTTTTGATAATCTCGTCGTTGATTGCCTGGTTGTAATCCAGCAGCGTCTCTCTGGGGACAGCCGAATCATTCACCGTCTTTCTGATGGCGTTGATGATCTGTCTGGATGTATAGTAACCGCCGGGAACTTCGCGGTTTGACCAGGACTGCTCTCTCTGGGCATTGATTATATCCAGCTCCTGCTTGCTCCATGCAAGCTGGTTTACTGCTTCGAAATTAGCTGTGGCGTATCTGCCGGCTGCGCCGAGAACACTCTCCATCTCTCTGCCGAAACGGGTCTGAGTTTCTGATGAAGACCACCATTTAAGGAATTCCCAGCCTCTGTCAATCATAGCTTCGTCTTCATTTCTGAGCAGCATTGAAGCAGTGCCGGTGGAGAAGGTGGTGTGGTCCACGGTTCCGTCAGCCTCTCTGGTGCCGGGAATAAGGGCGAACGACCAGAGCCCTTTAAGATCCGGCGCCGATACCGAGAGGGTATTGTACAGACTGAGGGTGGATATGCCTATGGGCATCTCTCCGGCTCTGAAGCGGTCCGCGAAGGTGTACTCTGTGGGCTGGTCGTGCTTTGTATAGAACTGCACGTAATATTCAAAGGCCTCTACGGCTCCCTCGCTGTCGAGCTGAGCCATATCATCGTCGCCGTACAGCTCCACGCCGTTCTGATACATGATGGCGAAGAGACCGGACAGATCCGTGGAGCCTTTGCCCATGACGTCGGGCATGCCCATTTCCATATTGTTCTGCTGGAGCGTGGGGATCATGTTGATCAGGTCTTCCCATGTCTCGGGAACCTCGAGTCCCAGCTCCTCCAGTATATCTGTTCTGTAATAAAGAAGGCTGAATGTCTGCGTCTCAGGCAGCGCGTAAACGCCGTCTTTGTATGCGAATGAACGCTTCGCGCTCTCGGTGAATCTTTCGGCTATTTCGTCATAATCGTCAAAACGCGTGAGGTCTATCGCGGCGTTTCTCATAGCGTAGTTGACGGGCTCCGTATGGGTGGCGGAAAGCAGCACGTCCGGGCCGTTTCCGGCAACCACGGCGCTGAGCACGGCGTTTTGCGCGACAAGTTTAAGATTGACTTTTATTCCGCTCTCGGGAGTGAAACTGTCGTCTATCATGCTCTTTAAGATGTTGGACTGGTCACGGCCAGTGAGAATCCAGACCTCCAGAACGTCATCGTCCTCTTCCGAGTCATAGGTGTCGCCGACAGAGTTGTAGTCAGTGGTAAAGGACGCAATAAGTGATTTGAAGCCATGAGCAATGCTGCCGAATATGTTTTCGGAATCGTCGGGCCACTCGGCTCCGGGTTCTTTAATAATGAAATAGTCGATGTCGAGTTTTGATTCGGACAGGGACTGAATGGTGGTTCCGAGAGCACTGATGTAGCTTCTGAATGTGGAGAGCTTTCTCTGAATCTGAGTCTCGGGATGAGCTGCCATTTCTTCGAGGATATTGGCAAGGCTGACGATGGAGCCGGTTTTGCTGCTCTTTCCGCCGGAGTAGGCGATGATTTCATCTACGATGGAATACAGTCTTCTGCTCTCGAGAAGCATTGCGTCCGGAAGATCGGGATAAATCTTTGTGATGCCGTAATCTCTGTATTTGTCGGGTTCTCTGCCCATGACTACGAGTATCTGGCGGTAAATCTGGTTGAGTCTGAACGAGGAGTCTTCGAGTTTTGAAAGAGAGCTGCCGAGCTCTCCGAGGGTGACCTCGAGGCGGAGGGTGTGCGTGCCGGAGGTGAGATAAATCTCAGCATCGGTGCCGTCCCCGGCAACGGGTGAAAACTCCCAGCTGTTGCTGTAGGAAAAACTGATATCGGCGGCTTCCTTGAAAGGAGTCACGCCATCTATGGTAAGAAGTCTGGAAGAAGTTTTTCCGCGTTCAAAGTTTTGTTTTCCTTTGAAGCCGATATTGTAAAAGCCGTCAGAGGGGACTTCGAATTCCCATTCAATCCACTGACCTGCCACGCGCCAGGCGTCTCCGCCTATCGCGTTGAGCTTTGTGACGGATACGCTGTACGGATCCGTATTGGATGAGGCGTGCTCAAATATGGGATAGATGGACGGGTCGGAACGCAAGATGGCGGACTCGCCCTGAACCTTGCAGCTCCAGGTGCCGTCTGTGGATACGGTCTTTCCGAGTGAAGCTATGTATTCGTCGTAGTTTTGAATCTCAGAAACGGGAGTAAGAGCCAGCTTCGTCAGAATAAGCGGCTCGGTGACTCCAGCGAGGGTGATTTCGTTTTCGCCTTTATTAAAATAGAACATGTAAGGCTCACTCTCATAGCCGGAGGAGGTGTCCTTTGCAAGAGTGAATGCCTCTTTTATAACCTCGGCCTGAGAGGGTCTGATTTCGTTGCCCTGATTGTCCGTCTTGATTTCGCCGGCGTCATGCCACATGCGGGTAAAGCCGATGTAGGCGGCATTTTTGAAAGGAAGCTCTCCGTTTATGAGAACGGTGCGCTCCGCATCTATGCTTCTGGATTCTACGGGAATATAACCAAAGGAGATATTGTAAAACCCGGCCTCTTCTACGCTCAGTTTCCATGTGACGGAGCTCTCTTCTTCTGTATAGAGGCCGCTGCCTTCGGCATGGGCTCCGGAGGCGGAGTCGGGGTTACTTACGTCAACAGAAACAGTGGTCTGCGGCAAGGCGGCTCCGGCGTGTCCGGAAAGGTACGAAGCGTAAGTACCCTCTCTGACGACGCTCCCCTCTGTATCAGCGAGGTCATAGCCGGCATACTTTGCGGAGTAATCCTCCTCAGAGCCGCTTCCCGCAAAAAGAACAATAACGCCTGCCGCTATCAGGCAAACCGCTATAATAAATGCTTTGCTGCGAAAAAACTTATTAGCTCTCATGCCATAATCCCCACCTCGCCTTTGTCAAAGAAAAACTTTGAAAAAAGACACACAATTTCAAAGATTATTATAATACCGGCATTTTAGTTTTGCAACATTTTTTTATATTTTTGAAATTTGTGAAATTAATGGACAAAAAGTTAGTATTAATGCGTAATATCGGGATTCGGGCCGATAATAACCCGCCACTTACGGCAAATTACGCGCGGGGGATTTCGCGTTTGGGTCTGTAAAAGAGGCAGATCAGGGCGCCGCATATCAGTCCGCAAACGTGGGCGAGCTGGTCGACCGACCCATCGGTGGCGCCGCTGTAAACAATAAGTATTATAGCTATCAGCGGCCTGGCCAGATTGGCGAGGGTAAAACCGCCTTCTTTTATTATCCTGACAATGCAAAAACCGATGAGACCGCAAATGGCTCCGGAGGCGCCGGCGGAAAGAAAGTCCTCTCCCGCGTTATGGTGTATCAGCATGGAGCCGATGCCGGAGACGATTCCGGAAATCAGGTATGTCAGACAAAATACATCTTTTCCGTAGCGCAGCTCGATATTTGAGCCGGTCGCGAGCAGGGATATCATATTGTAGCCGAGGTGCATGATGTCGAAATGCAAGAAGCAGGATGTTATAAGGCGCCACCACTCTCCGCCTTTTACTACGCTGTAGTAATACAGGCCGCCGAATCTGTAGATGCGATCCAAATCAACCCCGCCGGTAAAATCAAGCGCAAAGAATACTGCCGCGTTAATAAGAATCAGGGCTATTGTAAGGTATGGGGCGCGTCTTTTCATATCGTTCCTCTCCACATATATGGTATTATAAGGCATGACGCGAGTATCTTCAACCGTGACCAGCCTCGGCGGTTCGAATCCTCCTCATCTAATTTTACAAAAAAGGCAGGGCAAGTATGCCCTGTCTTTTTTGTAACGGAGAGGATGGGGAAACCCGTCGAAGCGCCGCCGGTGGCGGAAACAGCGAGACGGGTTTCGGGGAACGTCCGGCGAGGCGCCGCGCGAGCGGCGAAGAGTCGCTTGACGTTGCCCAGTGAATATCCTTAGGGTTCGAATCCCATCCTCTCCGTAAGAAAAAGGCCCCGTATGGGACCTTTTTCTTAC